>JARLHU010000048.1 GCA_031292095.1 Desulfosporosinus sp. | reverse complement strand
TTAAGTTGGTGGATTAATGAGTATATTCGGCCTATTAAAACTGTCAACCACCAACAAAGTAGTTACAGTCTAAAGCATCTGGCTGAGAATGTCTTGGATCATTATGTATCCAATGGCCAGTTGAAGATGGCTATGCTGTATGCCGGGTATAAACCGATTGACCCTAAAGAGCTTAACTGGCATTTTAGAATTTGCAAGGTTGATCTTCAGAAGAGTAATTCTCATTATCCTTTATCACCAGTAAGCTTGCAAAGGGGCAATGAGTGTCTTCAATCAAGCGAGCCCGGAAAAGTTATGAGAGAGAAGTGTTGAATGCCCTCTAGATATAATAGCCATTGAGTTAAAGTGGCTCTCGTCTCAATAGTCTGAGAGCCAGTTCCTTGGAAGGAGGTGGTCACTGAACTATGGCAAGAAGTAAATGGCTTCAGGTGAAGGATAAACTACGCCTTGTTGAAGAATGGGCAAGATCGGGCTTGACTGAAGGTCAAATATCTGCAAATTTAGGAATTTCAAGAAGCACGTTGAGCGACTTTAAAAATAAGCATCGAGAGTTAGCTGAGGCTTTATCGAGAGGCCGAGCGGTCGCGGTTGCTCAGCTTGAGAATGCGCTTTACAAAAGAGCACTCGGTTTTAATTATGAAGAGACAAAAGTTTCCATCAGGGTAATCAATGTCGAAGAGGTAAAGTATACAGAAAAATCCACAAAATACCAAGTACCAGACGTTGGAGCAATTATTATTTTGCTAAAAAATAAAGACTGCCAAAATTGGTCCAATGATCCAGCAAAAAGAGACCTAGAACGAGAAATTTTTGTATTTCGTAAACAACTCGAATTGGCACGATTGTACGGAGACGAAGAGCAGTGAACGGCCCGTATCGTCTCAGGTTAGCTTCTGTGGCGATAGAATTTGATAGTTGGACTAGGGTTGGGGTTGAGCAATGGGACAAGCTTAGAACGAAGCACGGAAATGACTTGACTTAAGAGGCTCTCAGAGCAAACATGTACACTACCAAAAGAGAAATATAGGAAAGGTAGTGTACGTGTTATGACCAACGACAGTTTCATCTACTCATTTAAAGTAATCGGTCTTGAGCGCAAGCAAATTGTAAGTGCGATTGCTGGGGCTCTTGGCGAGGAGGTAAAATACCTCGGACCACCAACATTCGCCTATCAGACAGCCGGTTGGATGGTTGACCGAAATGGCGTCGTTACTTCCCCTGAGATAGAGGACAATAAAATCTTTCGAATGGTACTACATGCTTTAAAAACAGCTGGAGTTACTACTGAGGGCAACGGAACGGTAACGCTCTCCCTGAACGACCATGGCGGAAACAGCCTCAGAAACACTATTAATCTCATCTGGTGTAAGCAGAGCCTTATACAAAAAGCATTAGGTAGGCAAACCGGCATCATCCCTCATGGCCTCGTCAATGCCATCAACTCAGTACCGATAGACACATTAGAAGAGTTTGCTGAAGTCATTAACGGGGCTATCGACGACGGAACGATTGAAGACGAGAGCCAATTGGAATTTGACCTAGTAGACAAGACCATCAGTTTTAGCTTTTTTAACGCCAGCCTGAATCCTGAAGAGGTTCTTGCCTTTTGCACTCTTTGCCAGCGAATCAATGAGCAAGGGAGAAAACGGAAGTTTAGTTCTATTAAGCAACGTGAGGTGGTTAACGAAAAATATGCTTTTCGAGTGTGGCTGCTTAAGTTAGGATTTATTGGTGAAGCCTTCAAGACCGATCGCAAGATATTATTAGAAAAGCTAACTGGGGATGGGGCCTACCGGACGGAAGAAGCTCGGAAAGCTGCTGAGGAAAAGCGCAATTGGAAGACCGCATCTGTAAATGAGAACTGAGAACATAATTATGGGAATGTAGCGGGTGCTATATACAACCGCTTTTAAGAAGGGACTATTGAAATAGAGATATCTTTGAGGGAACTTTGAGGGGGGTTCCTTCTTTGCTGCTCAGATCAGCCAAATACAACCCCCCCCCCACCTTGATATTAAGAAGGCTTGCCCCCTGCCGTGTCCCATACCCGCTCAGAACCCGGCGGGATTTTTTGAGTTAAAAAGGGCCAAAACTTTGGAAAAAATTTAAAAAGTGGCTAAAACTTCGCAAAAGTTAGAAAAGATCGACTGAGGAAAATCAGGTTCGAGTGGTAATTCCCCCAACTTATGGACATTTCGGACTCCATAAAAAGGAAACAAGTAAAATCAAGAGGAGTCAAATCGAAGCGCGAAGAAGATTTGGTTTGTAAAAAAATGGTTTCCAGAGCGGGCTTAATTTCACTTCACTGATTCACAAGGGGAAACTCTTTTAGAAAACCCCCAAGTAGCCGATACCAACTACCTGTGTTATGGGGCCGGTCATACCGCCAATCACATGGGTTACGCTCAGGTTGAATTGTGTCAGACGACGGATGCGACCAAATTTGTCAAGGCTTATGCCATGTACACTTGGTTACTTGCAAAGTTGCTATATAATAGGAAGCTTTCCGTCGTCGATGGAGTTACACTCATGTCCCACGCCCAAGTTTCTGAAAAATGGAAGGAGACTAATCACACGGACCCAATCGACTACTTAGCGTCCCACGGAAAAACTTGGGCCAATTTAGTGGCAGATGTGACAACTCAATATAACGAAATGGAGGGAAACGACTTGAAACTGCAAACCTTGATTCTCTACTGTGGTGACGCTGACCTGCAGATCGCGGCAGATTTGGCCCAACATTATAGTTGCCCGATGGTACAAGCCGTCTATGCTACGGCAGACCTACTCAGTTCCGCGACGACCAAATACCAAGTTGGAGGCTCATCGGCTCCTGCGGGCGTGACATTACTAGCTGGAGCAGACCGCTTTGCTACCATGAAGGCTGTTCTTAAACTTATGGGAGAAATCTAAATTTGAAAGGGGATCAATAAAATGGATAGCCAAACATTAATTTCTAGTGGATTAACTGATATCGTAACGGCACTCGCTGGGGTGCTTGTTGCTTTCCTGGTGGCCTACGTTAAACAACATTTTTCTGCGACTCAAATCAGGACGGCGAGTGGGATCGCAACAGAGGCAGTAAACTTTGCAACCCAAGCCGCTAAAAAGCTCGGCATAACTCAGGATTTAGCTAAATATAATTCTGCACTAATGAAAGCCAAAGAGTTAGCCTCAAAAGCTGGGGTTAATTTATCCGACTCCCAATGGGAAACTCTTCTGGAAAGTGCCTACAAGAAAGCGAAAGACGGATTGCAGCCACTTCAAACTGGGACGGTAACTTCCGATGATATCACCAATATGATTGCGACGGAAGTAGGGAAGATTGTACCAAATGTTCCGGTGGATACGATAACGAGTTTGATTCAGCAAGAATTGAGTAAGTTGAGTCTTTCAGTGAATGTTGCTCCTGCGCCTGTTGTCTCTACTCCTACCCAACAGGTCATTTCTTCTCCTCAACCTGATCCCGTAAGCGTTTCTCCGACGGAGGTGGCAAGTTGAGATGAAAGATATATGTGCTGAGTGTAACAGACAATCCTATTGTCTTGAGCCGTGTGAAGAATGGCTAATCCATCAAGACAAATGCCCAGTGTGCCAAAATAAACTCATACGTGTTGGTGGATGTACTGAATGTATCACTGGGGATTGGTCAAAGTGTGGTTAAACAGTCAAAAATATAACACCGAAATCAGCCCTCTGCCTGATTTCGGTGTTTTTTAAGAAGTGGATGTTCTGTCAAAGAAACAATATAGAATTACATTAATGGTGATTCTTCTAGATTGGAATTTACATCCGAATAAATTGGTTGTTGAACATTATTCCCTTTTGACCCTTTTATTTGCTCAGTCGTTTTTATTGTTGGTTTTGAGTAATCATTTTGAGGCGGAGTATCAAATAGCGAATCATCACCTATTTTAGCTGCAGTGAAAATCGAGACTAAGCCAAATGCAGCATGAGATAAAAGATATGAAAGGTTACTACTTGCATCTTTAGGTTTTACCTTGTTATGAGAAAGTCCACTAAGAATAGCTGTAATAATTGATCCAAACGTAATTCCAAAAAATATACCCTTTGGAACTAGTTTATCTCGTCCAAACGAAGTTAACATTTTAACCACTGATACTCCAGCAACCATGCTTAACCCCACATTCATTAATGTTCCAAGAAGTTGTCCTTGCCATTTTTCAGCTTGTCGACGGGAAGGTACCCATACTCCTGCAGCTGTCGTTGGATAGGATCGTTGTGAAATACCCATTTTTGATGAGGCAATATCAATCAGATTTAAAGCTATGAAGCCAGCAAAACCAGATAGCATACCGAGATAGATTCTATCGTTTATTTTCTTCATTAAATACCACATCCTTTTAAGTTGTAGTTTCTATAGTTCCCTTGATAAAAATTAATACTGGGATTTTATGTGATTTGATACCTTAGATAAGGAAAATCTTAAAACTTACCCAATAACAATTAACTTGCTAATCAGCCCACACAGAGCTATCATCACTACACCCGGATGATCTACCGGGTGTAGTGATGTTTTTTTATTAGAAATATGTTCCAGCATACTTCTTTTTCACAACAGTTACGGAAAGGAGTCACATATGAAAAAAATACGAACCATCGAAGCAGCAGTTCTTGAAGAAAAGAAACTTAGAGTTTGTGCATACGTAAGGGTATCCACTGACCAGGCCGAGCAGAAAAACAGCTTCTCGGCACAAATGGAACATTATACCGACTATATCAAGAACAATCCCGCTTGGAACTTTGCCGGAATTTACGCAGATGAGGCCCTATCTGGCAAAAACGCTGCAAAACGACCAGAGTTCATGCGGATGGTGACTGATGGCGAGAATAAGAAATTTGACCTCATCATCACTAAGTCCATCAGCCGCTTTGCTCGTAATACTTCCAACTGTCTGGAAACTGTAAGAAAGCTTAAACTTCTTGGAATAAATATTTTCTTTGAAAAGGAAAACATAAACACTTTAAACGCTGAGAGTGAACTAATGCTCTCCATTTTGAGTTCGGTGGCCGAGGAAGAGTTAAACTCCATATCTCAAAACATGCACTGGGCCTACCAACGCCGTTTCAAACAAGGTAAAGTAATGATCAATACAACTCGGTTTTT
>JARLHU010000047.1 GCA_031292095.1 Desulfosporosinus sp. | reverse complement strand
GTCGGCATTAAAAGATACGACCCAAGGACTAACAAAAGTGATTTCAGGAACCTTTGAACAATTAAAAGTTCTCCGTGGGCAGAACGAAGGCCTCGCCCAGCAAATTGAACATATTAACCAAATTACTGTTGCCGTACATTTAACAGCGCAGTCCATTGAAAGTGTCGCTCTTTCTACCGCAGAGATCGCGAATTCTGCGGCAGATGCAAAAAACAACTCCGACATAGGAGCCGCTAATGTCAGGTCAATGATTACTGAAATTGAAAGCATCAAAACGAATTCTAATGAACTTCAAACTGAAAATGCTCGGCAAAAGGAATACGTTTTACAAATAGGGCAAATCACGGATATTATCCGTCAAATTGCAAGTCAAACCAACTTGCTTGCTCTTAACGCAGCTATTGAGGCAGCAAGAGCTGGAGATGCCGGACGTGGGTTTGCTGTTGTGGCTCAAGAAGTTCGCAAATTGGCAGAACAAACACAAACTGCCGTGCAAGATATTAGCGCCAAAGTGTCAAATTTAACGGAACAAGCCTTGAAAACAACGTTACAGGTAGAACATCTTAGTGATTCCACAGATACCGTAGCCGCCAAAGCGTCAATGATTATAGAATCCCTTGATAAATTAACAACAAGTATTGGAGACACTGAACAACAAGTGGGTAATATTGCTCCTGTGACAGAAGAACAATCAGCAACCTTTGAAGAACTGGCTGCTACCATAGATGATGTTGCAACGATCTATGCCTCATCGGCGGAATTATCTGTTGAGTCATCAGAAAAGCTGAGAGAAATCGGGCTACTTATTGAAGGAATGCGTAAAAATAAGTTAAATTTTAAAGTTAATTTTTCACCCTCGGAGATTATAAGTTTATCCATAACGGACCACCAGTTATGGATTTGGCGAATTGATTCGATGATTTCAAGCAATGAATTTATCGACCCGAATGTTGCAGGGGATTTTCATGGCTGTCGACTTGGAAAATGGCTAGATGCAGAACAATTATTAAGTGAGCGCAGTGAATTTAAACAGATTCTCCCTCCCCATGCTGAATTACACACACTAGCTCAAAGTGCCATAATAGCTCGGAACTCAGGTCAGAACGAAGAAGCCAAGAAATATCTAGAACAAATGTATACGCTCTCTGACCATCTGGTAGTTATGCTCAAAGAATTACAGAAAACTTGCTAATCACTCTCCCTTAAGAACCCCAGTCCTATAACACTCTGAATAGGGAATAGACATTGACTTTGTCAACGCCTATTCCCTATTCAGAGTGTTATATTAATAGTTTTTCCCACTAATTTTCCATTATATTTATTTCATTGGCACCATTCCCTATTGAAACTTGATATTACAATTGCGTAGTCTATAATTGTTTTAACGAAGTTAGAAGGAGGTGGTCTACACTAAATGCAGACCGCCTTAATAACTTACTTTATTTCAACTGAAGAGTTACTCTCCAGTAATAGTAGAATTCTTTATATAACTAATATTTTTCGACAACCACGCCAAACGATGCAGCCTTAATATGAGGATTTCCAATAAGCGACTTAAGTTCATCCTTCGTGCCATAAACGATCGCCCCTAAAATCGGAACATTCGTTGAATCAGTGTAGCCTTCGGTAACCAGTTCATTATAAATTTCATTAAATTTTGTATCTTTACTAATTTTCAATGACTCGCGCAAATTATAGTAGTTCCCGTTAAAGTCGTCATGGTATGCCATCGCGCTCACGCCTAACACATCATTTTCTCCAATAAAGGTAGCCTTGCCGTCCCATTCTCTAGCTTCCTTTTTGTATCGTTCCAGATCATCTTTTCTAAAAGCGTCAACCCAATACCAGGATTTCTTAACATTCGGCATTATCGTCGGGATCTCTGCCATCTTATATGGTTTGTCAAACGATATCCCTATCTCTATGAGCTTATCACCAGAGATCTTATCCAACTCGTTTAAATCATTTTTGTATTCTTTGTAAGGTATTTCCGGATGAAAAAAGATCATCTTTGTGTAACCATTCTCCCAATAGTTACTGGGCCATTCTCCAGCTGACTGTCCACCTCCACGGCCTCTTGAGATAAAAAGTGGTGGAATCAGCCCGAAAAGTGAAACCTTATTTTCCAGAACCACAGGCTTACCGCCTACGTCTCTGGTGACTGTATAGTCGCCTCTTCCCACTAAGAAACTCAGAGAGTCAGCCGACTTGCTAATATACCCATTAGGCACAGTCAAATTGACCCATGACTGATTGTAGGAAAACGTTTCATTACTCAACTTAAATAATATGACTGCATTAGCAATGAAAATTACTATGAATGCCGACACCGCGACTGCAAGAGAAATTAGAACTGTCTTTTTAGTAGACCTTTTTTTCCCCTGTTTGATCGCCATATTCAGTTTATCGTCATTGAAAATTTCGTCCAATTCACGATCTTCCATACTCTTCCCTCCACAATCTTTTAAATTCATTCCTTGCCCTATATAAATAGGTTTTTACTGTTGATTCCGAAAACCCAAGCAATCTCCCAATCTCCTTATAACTTAATTCCAGCTCATACTTTAGAATTAATAAGCCCTTATAGCCATCCTTCAAACTGCTCAGACAATCACGAACCGAGGTGGCAGACTCATTTGCCAAAATATCTTGAGTGAAGTCTCCCTCTGCAGCAAGCCTTGAGAAAAAGCCCCCTCCGTCAATAGACAACTCGGTTATTACAGACTTTCTCTTCAAATAGTTTCTGTAATTATTCAGGGCCACTTTAAAAATCCATGAAGGGAGTTTCCTATCATCCACGCCGTCTATGTATTGAATTGCTCTGACAAAGCTTTCCTGGACGATTTCCTCCGCTACTTCTTTACAACAACCGTATTTTAATAAATACCTGTAAATAACCTTTGCCTGGCTGTTGTATAGCTCTGTCAAAAGTTCTTTACTCATCTTTCCCTCCTTTCAGGTAACCCCTCTAGAACCCTGCATATATATAGACAATCAAATCTCCGAAATGTATACACGTTAGCAATAATATATTTAGATATTTCCTTGGTTAAGGTTTGAAATGAAAACAGATTCTAAACTCATCATTTAGGTCGTAGCTCGACTAATCCGAGTGGGAATTTCGCGCACTTCAACAACGTAGGTGCGCAATACCCAAGATAGTGCGAAGGCAGTAAATACAATTTCTAATATTTTGACTAAAAACCGTGTGGTACTTTTGGTGATTTTGTATCTCCCATAATTAACCCCTTTTCCATTCCCACTAACTTTGGGGTCCGATAATGCACATTACGTTAAGCCCCCTCGTCGGACGAGGGGGCTATTTATTGGAGTTGGGTAGAAATAATCTTCCTTCGCTATGCATCTAATGTTAGAGATAATCTTCTTAGATCTATAACAGCGCCTAACTTCATAAGCAAATCCAGTCCTAAAAGCCCATTAATAGTGCCTTTTGGGTCAATAACTCCAAAATCAATTTTAACTTCTTCTAAACTGACTTCACCCAATTTAACTTTCCCTACATTTTTAGAAAAAAAGTTATGTAGACTTCCTCCAACGCCATAGAATGAATTAACACTGTCTTCTAATTCAGCAAAAATACCTATATCTTCAACTGCATCCGGTGATATTATTGTCTCAGCAGCTCCAGTATCAATCACAATATTTTCAATTACTTTTGCACTCCCGCGAAAAGATATTTGGATAGAGGTAAACAAAAGCCCATCCTGAAACTTCATATTCATAATGCGTTTGGCGAGGAAACCACTAGCCCTTTAGGGTAGTGGAGGAATGGCCAACCTCCTTCGCTTTGAATATTTCCTCACTAGAGAATTAGGTTTTGTATCTTAGTGAAAATTAATGGTATAATATAAGTGGAAGTGAGGTGATCGGATGCAAATTACAATTACAGCTAAAATTCAAATACTACCAGACGCCAAACAGTCATCACAACTAAGGGATACCTTGTCCGCTGTTAAGAGAAGCCTGAACTACGTATCGGATATAGTTTTTTCGACAAAAGAGTTCTCTCAACCTAAGCTACACAAATTAACTTACGAGATTTTGCGACATGATTATGACTTAAAATCGCAAATGGCACAAAGTGTCATGAAATCTGTTATCGCTAAATATAAATCAGCTAAATCCAACCAACATGAATTCAACAAAGTTGTTTTCAAAAGACCAGAGTATGACCTGGTTTGGAATCGAGATTATTCTTTAGTAAAGGGTTTGTTTTCAGTCAACACTTTAGACGGTCGCGTTAAAGTACCATTTAAGCAAGACGGGATGGATCAGTATTTCGATGGATCATGGAAGTTTGGAACAGCTAAGTTGGTGTTTAGGCATGATAAGTTTTTCTTGCATATACCAGCGACTAAAGAGATTATTGATTCGCTAATTCAAGACGTTAAAAATGTAGTTGGCATTGATCTTGGAATTAATTTCCTAGCCACAAGTTATAATTCTTCTAATCACACAGAGTTCCACCACGGTCGGCATGTGAAACATAAACGAGCCACTTACTCTAAGTCGCGAAAAGAACTTCAGCATAGGCAAACGTCATCATCAAGAAGAAGATTAAGACTAATAGGTCAGCGAGAAAACCGTTGGATGTCTGATGTAAATCATCAGGTGTCGAAGGCACTCGTTAAGGCTGCTGGACAAAACTCTTTACTGGTATTAGAGGATTTGACAGGTATTAGAAAAGCTACAGAAAAAGTGCAGCTCAAGAATCGTTATGTTTTTGTGTCATGGGGATTTTACCAATTGCGTCAATTGATTGAATATAAAGCTGCATTAAATCATTCTTTGACAATTACAGTAGATCCTAAATACACTAGTCAGAAATGTCCACAATGTGGTCATACCGAGAGGACGAATCGAGACAAGAAGAACCATAGTTTCACTTGTAAAAATTGCACTTATACTTCCAATGATGACCGTATAGGAGCAATGAATCTGCGTAACATCGGAATAGAGTACGTACACGCAGAGCTAATTAAGCAAGTCCCTTAATTAGTTAGGGTGCTGTCAATCATCCTGCAATGTAACAACACGCCTGAAAAGGTGTTAAAAGGTAGGAGCATAAAAGCGTTCGCACTACTGGTTAGTAACAAGCCACTATCCCTTTTTAGGGTAGGGGCAGTTGACTAGATTGCTCCTCTAAAACCAAATATTTGCTTGATCGGTACTTCAAGCTTTTCTTTTCCAGTGTGATAGACTAGGACGTCTTCTTTTGCCCGTACCAACTCTCTTGTTGCTTCCCTCTCATCATCAAAAGACTGTATAACTGCCATATCATCAATGTAGCGTACGCTATCTTTGATATGAGCCTTTAGTATCTGGATTTTTACAAATCTATTAGGATATATTTTTCTAACTTCCTCCCATTTCATTAAAACACCGCCTCATTTTTCTATATGATCCCATTATACCATGTTACTTTCTTTCCAAAGCAAATTCCAACAGTAGCCGCAAGAGGCGGATAAAGGCATCAAAATCTCGCCAGCAATAATATACCGCCCCCCATTGCCCCAAGACACGATTTTTGGAATTTAAGTTGTCTCCTTTCCATTTCCTTTTAAAATGCCTTTATTATTCCCTTCCCGCAAGAAAAAGCGGAATCAATCAATGTAATTGTAAGCGATAAAGACGGTTAAGTACTATTTGATAATAATGAATGGTCAAAAAATAGGTATAAATAATTCGGAGTAAAATTCCCAAGTATTCCGGTTGTAATCTTTGGGTCCGAAAAAGGACACCATGGCAAGTAGCCAAAAAAAATCTTAAAAACAGCCAAATTTGACAGTGAGCGTTGATTTGGCTGTTTTTAGTTTCTCGTTTTTGCCCCCGAAAATGGTGTTTTTTGTTCAATCATCGAAGTTCGTTTTTCTCTTATTTGCGCCGGTTTACTCTATTTTTTCCCCTTATCAGAGAATTTTATTGAAATATGCGTCGCATCGCAAAAGGGGCTATTAATTGATTGACCGCAACGACAAAGAGCGACTCGGTTTCTTATTTCATAAGTATGACCATCTGAAGATTCAATGGGGATTTTTCCTTTAACGAAAATTGGGCCACTGACTTCTTTTTCAGCATCCTGAAGTATTTCAATGGAAGGTACATAGTCAGGTTCAATCGCTCTTCCAGTTTTATCATAAGCAACTAATCTTCCTGACGGACACTCAGATGCAGCTATAATTGCCTCTGCTCTAAATTTTGGAATATCGGAGTTCTCGGTAAGAGCCCAGACGTTTCCGTCTTCCCTGTGACAAAAACGGGCAAAGGCACATCGATTATCGTCGAGAAGGTCGAGATCCGGTCCCTCTATCATTACTGCTCTGTCTTCAAACGTCTCCATTGATGCCCACTCTACTCCTAAAAAACCGACTTTTTCATGAGAGCCGTCACAAAAGGGAGCATTTTTTGATGTACCACAACGGCATAACGCATATTCTTCAGCCTGTGGTAATTTCTGACCATCCCTAAATTCATTTATTTTCCCCTTGGAAACTATTATCTTTTCGGACAAAGGGACATTTCCTGTGACCATGTATGGCCCACATTCTAATATTTTAATCTTAGCTATCTTATCATTGTCCATCATGTTGACGATCACCCTCACCCTTAAATTTTTTACGTGACCAGTGTTCATTTCTAAAATTATTAAAAATGGGTCACATGTCAGCGTGTACTGGTAAACAGACAGCCACCCGGCGGTCATTTATCATCAGTAACCCTTCCATCACCAGTAATTGGTATAGCCTTTCCTAGGAAAGTTGGTTTAGGCTTAATGAATTCTGAAATTAGAAAATCCTTGTTTCTTGCAGCTATTTCCCGTAATTCATATGATTTCATTACCACACCGTAATCTTGTTTATCTGAGGCAACTCCATAAGCTTCTAGCCCTAACTCTCTGGCATCAAATACTGCTCGCATGAGATGGTAATGCTGAGTTACTACAATAACCTTCTTAACCTGGAAAATATCCCTAGCTCTATAAACACTATCGTATGTTCTAAATCCCGCATGATCCATAAATATATCCTCTGGCGGAATATTCCTTTTTTCAAGAAATATTCTCATTGCATCGACTTCATCATAATCCTTTCGTCCATGATCCCCACTAACCAATATCTTTGGGGCTTTTCCCAATTCATATAATTCCACTGCTTCAACTAGCCTGTCATGTAGCATAGGGGAAACTGTTCCATCTGGAGCAACATAAGCTCCTAAAACGAGTATGGCATTACACTTAGGAACATCTTTTGCCTCAACAATATATTTAGATCCTGTATACTTAACGAATTGGTCAATCGATAAAACGCAAATAGCAGCTGCAATTAACAATACCATAAAAAAAATAATAATTAGCTTAAAACGATTCTTCACAAGAATATACCACTTCCTTACCCAACTAAACTATGTCCAAAAACTGTTTAACTTTGTTCTGTCGCATTCACGATAGGGATGTCGAAATGTGGAAAAAGGTGAACCAGTAACCAGTGTTCATTTCTAAATTATCACTCCCCTAAGATTCTTTGTCATTCTTATTTTTCGACAGTGGTTCAAAATTCCCTTTTTTATAGTACTATACAAATAAAAATACGCTGGTATGAAAATTATCATCTTTTCAACCAACGCATTAAATAGGCCTTTCAAATATGTCAGAAAAACGTTGCCATCGACGTCTTTGCGCTACCTACGCCGGAGGAAATATATTTATCATACCTTTCTATCTGATCTCTTATTTCATAATGAGTCGATTTGTGTATCTGCCTCGGCAACTGCCTGCTCAAACCGTTCGGCGACAATGTCGAAATCCTCATAACTTGTGGTTGCCGCAGGCTCGAACCGAATGACCTTAGAGTTGTTGAGGGTGCCGGCTGTCATGACGCGCCGCGCGAACATGCCTTTGGCCACGATGTAACCGATCTCCGATTTGGGGAACTCGACGCCGATCATCAGACCCAGGCCGCGGATGTCGCTGATAATGCGTGGATATTTAGCCTGGACCGCTCTAAGCTTACCGATCAGATAGTCACCCTTTTCCTTAGCCTGCCGAGGAATATCATGTCTGAGCATAAAATCGATGGTGGCGATGGCCGCTGAACAGGCGAGCGGATTGCCGCCAAAGGTTGGGGAACCAAGTATCCAAGGATTATCCTGGAGCTCCTCAGTCCACAGGTGAGGACGAGCTATGATACCCGTGATCGGCATGATACCCCCGCCGAACGCCTTACCGTAGGTCAAGATATCAGGGGTTACACCTTCTGCCTCGCATCGGAACATGGTGCCTGTCCGGCCCATGCCAGTCTGGATCTCGTCGAAAATAAGACAGACGCCGTATTCGTCACAGATCTCGCGAACCTCTTTAAGATAGCCTTCCGGTGGGATGATAATGCCGGCTTCACCCTGGATCGGTTCGAGGATGACGGCTGCTACCTTCTCCCCGACAGTTGTCAGGTTTTTGATGGCTTTGCGGACATCCGCTGCCACACCATATTCCACATGTTGCACCTGCTGGACTATGGGAAGATAGGGGATGCGATAGGTATCCTTGCCCCCCATAGAGAGCGCACCCATCGATTTGCCATGGAAACCTCCGACGGTAGAGATGTACCACCGACCACCCGTTGCGATACGGGCGAGTTTCAGCGCCATTTCAACCGCTTCGGCACCTCCGTTGGTGAAGAAGCAGTATTGCAGGTCGCCAGGAGTAATTTCGGCCACCGCTTTGGCTAGGTATCCACGCAACGGGTCCAGCAACTCTTGACTGTGCAGCGCTTGACGGTGAAGCTGCGCCTCAACCGCCTTTAAAATTTCTGGATTTCTGTGGCCGCACATATAGATGCCAAACCCACCCAGGCAATCAATAAATTTCTCACCGTAGACGTCATAGAAATAAGAGTCATCATCCATCCACTCTACAAAGGCCGCGTTTGTCGAAATAGATTTCCGGTATTTTAGCCAGCCGGGATTGATATACGTGTTGTAGTTCTCAATCGCGTCGGCAACGATTCTTCCCTTATCTTCATCCTTGAGCTCTTTGCTCATAATGTAACCCAGTGCCCTGTCAAGTTCTTTTAAAGCATTTTCATTACTCATTCTAAAACCTCTTTTTCATTATTTTAAGGTCACTATTCAGGTACTCAGTTAATCAACCACAGATTAACACAGAATAAATACATTTTGGCCGCCTGATAAACCGCTTCGAGAAACC
>JARLHU010000046.1 GCA_031292095.1 Desulfosporosinus sp. | reverse complement strand
CCTTGTCACCGTGCATGTATCCCAAAGAATAGATTTGTACCATCGAGGCTACTAGGGTAACAACAAACAACATCATAGCATTTAGAGGATCAACCATCGTTCCAAAATTGATCTTTAAGCCCTCAATATTTAGCCAATTCACGTTTACAATCACAGGATGTTCCACAATTTCCGCGCCGGAATGAATAACGCCAAAAGCAATAGCGATAGCCAAGCCCAACGAGGTGAGAATCGCGAGGATCGACACTGTGGAAGACAGTCCTTTGGATCGTTTCGTTACAAAGGCGATGAGTAGAAACGACAGGAAGGGCAAAGCAGGAATTAACCCTGCCCACTGAAAAAGATCATGCATTTCCTTGAACACCTACCTTCTCCATAGTCTCTCTTACCACTTCAACCAATTGAATTCATCCACGTTGGTCGACTGACGGTTACGATAAATCGTAATAACCAAAGCAAGGCCTACTGCTACCTCAGCAGCGGCGACAACAATCACGAAAAGTGCAGCGACGTGCCCAGTCAGAATATAGTGGACATCAATCTTTTCGTTCCAGATGAATCGATTAAACGCCACAAAATTAATATTGACGGCATTAAGCATCAGCTCTATAGACATAAGTATAGCAATAATATTTCTCTTGGCGAATACCCCATACAGGCCTAGACTAAAGAGCATCGCTCCAACCAAGAGATACGTAGAAAGCCCAACACTCAAATTACTTAAATTCATTTGCTTTCTTTCACTCCCTTCGCTAAGACAACAGCTCCAGCCAAGGCTATAGTCAGTAATACCGCAGCAACTTCAAATGGGACCATGAATTTAGTGAGTAATAGTAGCGACAAATCCTCTGCCGAGCCCCCGCTCGTCCACGGTGTAGCTAAAATACGCCAGTCCGGGTTGGCGAGGATTACCAATGCCATGACGGCAAAGACCAAAAGTGCTACCAGCGCTCCCCATCCCCAATGATGATTTTCGGGATTGCTCTCACTGATTTCACCACGCAAGGTTAACATAACCGCAAAGATGATCATAATGGCTACGGCTCCCGTGTAAATCAGTATCTGAACTGCTGCCAAGAAATCTGCGTTCATAAGAACGTAGAGCACGGCTACTCCTGAAAAGGAAAGGATAAGATAGAGCGCACTATGCACAATGTTCTTCGATGTGACAACACCCCAAGCAGCTGCAATCGCCATGATCGCGAAAATAAAGAATACGACAGTGCCCACGCTTATCCCACCTTCCCTTTTCGCTCAGCCCGTTTAATCATATCCCACTGCATGTCCCCTGGTTCATAGACGGAGTTTTCGTATTCCTGAGTCACTGTCAATGCCTTGGTCGGACATACTTCAGCGCACATTCCACAAAACAAACACCGACCCACGTCCATATGATAGCTCTTAAGGACTTTCTTGTTTGTGGTTTCATCTTTCTCGCTAGTTAACTTGATGACCCCATTCGGACAGGCCATCGCACACATGTTACAAGAAATACACTTCTCCCGTTCTAACCCCATGGAACTACGCACCCTAGTCGGAAGTTTCGGTTTCTGCTCAGGATAAAACTCTGTGATATTGGGTCCGACCATGCGTTTGAACGTGATGCCTAAACCTGTAAGTAGACCTTTACCAAACACTTTGTCACCCTCCCATCACGAGTCGGTAAATGTATATCCCCAGACCCGTTAAAAAAATGTTCAAAATTGAAAGCGGTAACAAGACTTTCCACGCTAAGTGCATTAAATGGTCAATCCTAATTCTTGGGAAAGTCCACCGAGCCCACATGATAAAAAAGATGATAATCCCAGTTTTCATCCAGAACCATACGAAACCCGGCAATATTGCCGGTCCCTGCCAACCACCTAGAAAAACAGTTGTAGCGAGTGCCGAGACAGCAGTCATATTTCCATATTCTCCAAGGAAAAATAATCCCCAGCGAAGTCCCGAGTACTCTGTAAACGGTCCGGCAACGACTTCCTGATCTGCTTCAACTAGGTCAAACGGTGCACGATTAAGTTCCGCCATACCAGCAATGATGTAGATCACAAACGCCAGCGGTTGAAGGATAATGAAAGGAATGGTTTTTTGTGCATCAACGATGACTCCCAAATTAAACGATTGGGTGATCATAACGACCCCAAGTAAAGAGAAGAGCAAGGGAATTTCGTAACTGATCATTTGGGCAACCGCCCGCATGCCTCCCAGTAAGGAGTATTTATTATTTGATCCCCATCCAGCCATGATAAAAGCCACCGTTGAAATTGCTGAGATGGCAAGAAAATAAAAAATACCTAAATCGAGATCAATCGGTGCCAAACCGTTCCCATAAGGGATGACAGCTAAGGTCATCATCGGGAGAGCGAAGATAATCATCGGTGCGACTTTGAAAATGAACTTATCAGCGCCTGCCGGAGTAATATCTTCTTTGCCCATAAGTTTTAAGGCATCTGCTATAGTCTGGAACCATCCGCGCGGACCGAGACGATTGGGCCCTGGCCTTTGTGATGTCCAACCCGCTACTTTGCGTTCAAGTAAAATCAAAATCAAAGCAGCCAGGACAACAATCACAACCACGATTATAAAATTAATGATACTCATGGTTAAATTTGCCCAAACTGATTGGGGATCCGCAAAAAGTCCACGGATGAAGTGCGCAATAATCAAAAACAGATTATCTAAAGTCTCCATCAGCTTACTTAAAGTCTCCATCTTATTCTCCCCTCATTGCAATTTACTACTTGTCGACTTCACCCAACACAGCATCTAACGTTGCAAAAATCGCAACAACGTCCTGGATTTTCCAGCCCAACGACACGATCGGGAGCATCTGTAAGTTAATGAATGTGGCCGGTCGAATCCGAACCCTTGCAGGTTTAGTCGTGCCATCACTAACGATATAGAAGCCCAATTCTCCTTTGGGGTTCTCGACACGGTGATAGACTTCACCAACTGGAGGTTTGATAACCTTTGGTACCTTGGCCATAATCGGGCCTTCCGGGATATCTCGGACTGCTTGCTTAATAATCTTGATACTTTCCACAATCTCATCCAGCCGGATTATGGTACGGTCATAGCTGTCACACCCATATCGAACAGGTACATTAAAGTCAAAGCGATCGTAGATACTGTAGGGCTCCGCTTTACGCACGTCATAATTGACACCAGAGGCTCGGAGAACTGGACCCGTAATCGACAGGTTTTCAGCAAGTTCCTTTGATAAGATGCCAACGCTCTTCAACCGACCTTGGGCAATCTCATTCCCAAAAAAGATGCCGTTGTATTCGTCAATCATCTCCGGAGTATCATCGAGGAAAGATTTTAAGGCAGGCCAAAATTCCGCTGGCGGCTCCATTATTCCTCCGATACGCATGATGTTTACTGTCAAGCGGCTTCCTGCTGTCATTTCATACATATCACAGATACGTTCGCGATCACGGAACGCATAAGACCATGCCGACCACCCCGCCATATCGAGAGCCGTACTGGCAATGCACACCTGGTGGCTAGCAATCCGGGCAAGTTCACCAAAAATAACCCGAAGGTATTCCGCCCGTTCGGGAATTTCAACACCCATCAGTTTTTCCACGGTTTGAACATAAGCCCAGTTGTTATGCGGAGACGCAAGGTAATCCAACCGATCCGTATAAGGAATAAATTGTGCATACGTTCGGCTTTCCGCCAGTTTCTCCATCCCGCGATGGAGATATCCAATTTTGGGCTCAATTTTCGTAACAGTTTCACCCTCTAAGTTGACCACCATGCGAAACAAGCCGTGCATACTCGGGTGCTGGGGGCCCATGTTCAAAACGAGTTCTTCTGTATTTTCAATAGTCATGGTTTTTTCCCCCCTATTCCCCTTCTATACGTGTGCGCACGATATTGCGAACCTCGATGGGCTCGGTCACATAGTCCTTGCGCAACGGATAACCTACAAAATCATCCCACATGTAAATCCGTTTAAGATTGGGATGTCCTTTAAATTTAATCCCGAACATATCATACGCTTCACGCTCTAAAAAATTTGCGCCCTGCCAGATGCTAGTCACGGAATCAATCACCGGATTTTCTCGGTCAACTATCGCCTTCACGCGCAAACGCTGTGGTCCGCGTAGGCTTGACAATTGATAGACTACTTCTAAATGATCTACAAGGTCTAAGCCACAAAGATCGTGCAAAAAATCACATGGAATATTTGGGAAGTTTTTAGCTCCGTTTAAAGTTTCAGTGACACTAGAAGCTTTAACTTTCAGTATAAGTTCCCCTGAGATCTCTTCGACTTCACCTGTAACCTGAGCGGCAAGTTTTTCCACCTGTTCTTTTAATGCTTTATTTTCCATGTTTCATTAACCTCACCTTAGCGGGATTTGAAACTTTGTATTGAAGTTGCAATAGCCCATATAACAACGATTCTGGTCGCGGAGGGCAACCTGGGATATAGACATCGACTGGAACAACCTTATCGACGCCGGCCAGCATAGAATAGGAATCAACAAAAGGTCCCCCTGCGTTGGCACAACTACCCATAGCGATAACCCATTTTGGCTCAGGCATCTGGTCATAAATACGACGCAACAGTGGAGCCATCTTCCGAGTACAAGTTCCTGCCACAATCATGACATCTGCTTGACGTGGTGAAGCACGAAAAACCTCCCAGCCAAATCTAGAAATGTCGTAGCGAGGTCCGCCTGTTGCCATCATTTCGATTGCACAGCAAGCTAAACCCAGCGTGACTGGCCAGAAGGAATGTCCTCGCGCCCAATTGAGAAGATTATCTAAGTTTGTAACCAAAAAGTTTTTTTCCATTAATGTTTCATCTTCGCGAAGCTGTCTT
The DNA here is from genome assembly GCA_031292095.1 of Desulfosporosinus sp. Lineage (GTDB taxonomy): Bacteria > Bacillota > Desulfitobacteriia > Desulfitobacteriales > Desulfitobacteriaceae > Desulfosporosinus. Next base: position 1,285 of record JARLHU010000046.1, on the reverse strand, counting down.
TCTACGGCTACATCCACTCTAGAGCACCTTCCTTCCAAGCATACCAGAAACCGACCAAGAGAATGACAATAAATACAAACATTTCCACGAAAGCAAAAGTACCCAGTTTTTGGAATGTGAGTGCCCATGGATACAAGAAAACTGTTTCAACATCAAAGGCAGTAAATACTAAGGCATACATAAAATAATTGCTCTTAAATCCCAGCCATGTCCGTCCAATTGTCTCGTTCCCACACTCATAAGTCGTTAGTTTCTCTTTGTGCGGTTTGTTCGGTGCCAATAATTTCGGCATGATCATCATTATGATCGATACAGCTATCGCACCGACAAGAAACACACCTACCCCTGCAAAATTATTATCACCCATCCTCTTAACCTCCTTTCACATAAATTTCGATGCTCTGCTTCTCTGAGCTAAGCTTACCTTGCCACAACTATCAGCTATGGTCAATAAATTTAGCACTCCGCAGCATCACCTACCTTCCTATCTATACTAACCGACGTTCCTTATTTCACCGGAGCAAAACTTCTGCGGTGAAGGGGACATGGTCCTAAACGCCGTAAAACTTGCATGTGTTCACTTGTGCCATACCCTTTGTTTTTAATAAATTTGTATTCCGGATAAAGGGCATGGAGTTCCACCATCAAGCGGTCCCTTGTCACTTTTGCCAAGATCGAGGCCGCTGCGATTGTGGCGCTTATTTGGTCTCCTCCCACTAACGGAAGTTGTGGAAGATGGACCCCTGGTAGTCTTAGCGCATCAATCAATAAGTAATGTGGACGTGAAGTCAAGCCTTCGACCGCCCGTTTCATAGCTAACTTAGTCGCTTGTAAAATATTCAAGGCATCAATCTCGGCCGGTTCAGCACTCCCAAGGGCATAATCAATCGCTTGGGCTTGAATTTGAGTGTAAAGTTTTTCTCGTTTACTCTCCGTTAGCATTTTCGAATCATTAAGACCGGATAAATCAAACTGGGCCGGGAGAATACATGCCGCCGCAACAACCGGTCCTGCCAGCGGTCCACGGCCAGCTTCATCAATACCCGCCAGCAACAGAAATCCTTGTTTCCATAGTTTTTTTTCTTCTAAAAGAAGTTTCTGGATACGGACCTCTTCTATAGCTTGTGCTTGCTGAAATTTGACCAGACGCACTGCAAGCTGCCGAACTCCTTGACGCGGGTCATTCTGGCATGCGCAAAGCATTCGAGGGGAAGGATTTTTATACAGTGCTTCTTCAACTTCCCGTATATTCATTTGGGATAACGGTTCCACACTTTTCTCCTCT
>JARLHU010000045.1 GCA_031292095.1 Desulfosporosinus sp. | reverse complement strand
CGAAAAATATCTTATCACCATTAATTAATACGCAAAACTCGACTTGCTTCAATATAGCCCTTTCCGCTAGTGGCAAGGGTTCCAAGGTTCAATGAAGGTATTTGTAACACCATAATGCCATCTCATGTCCAGAGTTCTGAGATTAGATTAATATGTGTTTCGTAATAATAGTAGGTTTGACTCTCTATTACCTTTTGCAAAAATAAGGACCTAGCGGCCACCCATCTTCATGCGTTTGAACATATGTCCAATTAAATCCCTTATCAGTAATATATATATCCTTTGTTTCAAAATCTGTTATAAATTGGCTCAAATCATTAAATGTAAATTCTCTTGAGCTGTTATCAATCATATATCCTGTATCAATACGCTGATAAAAAATATATAAGGTGTCCTTTGAAGCATATTTAAAAGAATTTATTGCCTGCTCACCTTCTTCGCACTCCTTTACTTTGTAGCTAAATATATGCCAAAGCATGTTGTCGATATAGATTTTTTCTCTGTCTGTCCCTATAGGTATAAAAGAGTTTTCCCATGCTTCCTTTATCTTCGAAACCTCATCGGAATTAAGTTCTAGAACTTTTAATTTTAGGTTATTGTCCATTTCTCTTTTCTCCTCTAAAAATAGTAATTAATAGTGATATCTTAGCTAATCGGGTGACGATACCTAGCAATTATTTAACGTCAGAAATTCCAGAATATCCAAGTTCTATGGATTATCGAAGTTGAAACCAGCGTTAATAATTTACTATTCATTATGACTAAAGCACCAGAGAAGCTGGTGCTTTGGAACATTTACTTGATTTTTGTCCATCCAAATTCTCTCTGAAAAACATCCAGTATTGCCTGCAGAAAGAAAAACGAGTTTAATCATAAACAACTTTTCTAAAGTTTCCATATCTGATCGCTAGTCGTAACCAAGATTCCATTCATTTTATAATCATCTATGATTTCATTAATTTTTTTATCGGAAATAGTAGCTATTGCATCAGTTAAAATGGTTGTTTTATAACCCCTCTTTACAGCGTCCTTGGCCGTTTCATTTATACATAACGTTGCATCTAATCCAATTAAATATAATTCCTTGATCTCCTTTTTACCTGTTAGAAACTTTTCAAACTTATGATCAGATGATAAAAAAGCATCCAGATTATCCTTCAAAAATACATTGTTATTTATTACCTTTAATCGTGCATCTAACTTTGCACCAGGTGTATCTTCCATCTTTGAATTCATAGTCATATAAATTACTAATACACCATCTTTATTTGCCGCGTCAATAATCTTATTAAGCTTAGAAATAAACGTTTCTGAGTCTTTTTGATATAAAAAAGGTGGCTTTAGGATTTTACCTGTACAATCTTCTTGCACATCGACAACAAGTAAGGCTTTTTGATAATTTGGTTTTGAAATTGTATTATTACTACAACCAGACACAAAAAATAAACAAATTGTTAGTATTAATACAGTCAGAAATTTTGATAAAAACAATAACTTACCATACAATACCATATACATCCCCCATCTGCTATCTTTAATGTACCATCATAACTTTGATATTCCATATGTTCCCTGTATATTCCTCCCATAATTCGCACTCCTAAAAAATAAATGCCAGAGCGTCAAAACGTTCTGTCTGAGCGACGTTTGCTGGGGAATACTATCGCTGATTCATCATTATGTATTCAATTAAATTTAGGAATCTCTTTTGCAGAAACTTACGAGACAATTCAACTATAACTTTTAAATAATTCCAGCTACGCATTATAGACAAAACGCCTACAAAGCCAGTCTTCCAATTCTCCTAATGGAAGCACAGCTTTCTACATACTGCCAATGGATATTAACTCAAGATGGCTCAATCATCTCATAACTTCCTTGCGAAATTAGGCGAAACCTGTCTCACGAAAAATTAAAAGACCTTTTCTGTAAGGACCTTAACATATTCCAACCAACTTTATCATGCTTCAATGCACGCTACTATCCGTGTTAACAAACGGCTGGTGCCCAATACAATACAAAACAATAGCATCGCAGCAAGACGCAGTCGTAACCGTGCTACGGTAGCTATAGCTCATTCCATTCTCAAAGCAGCGTACTACATGCTCAAAACGCTTAAATGGCTGCAATTCCAATATAATACACCTGTCTTTTCTGCTACTTTATTCACAGAATATGGGGCCAGGCTTATGAGTGTGACCTTCCTCGTTTCTCGGAGGATTTGTTCTATTTACTGATTTTCTCGCTTAACACCGGCGGTCTTGATTTTTTTTATTAAATTGACCAGCCCTTTACTGCCCAGTACCAGCCATAACCCCAGGATAATCCGGATAGCCGAATCCACCAACCGGCTTAAGCTTTCCAGCCCAACCTGACCGACATTGTGCTCGGGTAAAACGGCGTATACTGTTAAAGCTGGAATCAGTGACGGAACAGCATTAACGATTAATAACACGCCGATTATGGTAAACGCCAGAATCTGGACACTTTCCAAATCAAACGTCGCCGACATCATCTCCGCCGCCTGGTCCTCTGGCATCTTAACCATGAAACCAGCCAGCTTAGCGGAAAAAATCCAAAGCAATATCCCTACCACGACCGGGAAAGCCATACTCACCACCCCGCCCAGGATAGTCGGCGTATTTGGCGGAAGATAGAAAAGGGTTACGATGGAACTGCCAAAAAGGCCGAGCCATTTGGCCAGGAGATAAACGCTGATAATCCGACAAGCTAAAAAGGCAATTTTATGGAAGTAGCTCATCTTTATTCTCCTTTTCTGATTTAAATTCTCCCCATAAGTCGGACTTTATGGTTTTATTAAGTGCGGCATAGAGCAAAAATCCGAGCAGCCCTCCCAAAGTATTAAGCAAAAGGTCATCAATATCCGTAGATCTGCCTGTAAAAAGCTGGGCAACCTCAATTGCCAGAGAAGTAAAAAAACACGTTAGGACTGTCTGTTTCAATTTTTCAAATTTTCCCCATAAAACAGGCAGCATAAACCCCGGCACAGCAAACATGCCTATATTCCCTAACAATTGGATGATCTGATCATCAGGATAGCCCCCACTCAGAAAAATACGCCTGATAATAATCACTGACTGAAAGGGAACCAGATTAATCCGGTTAAGAGAGTTCCTGAAGATTCCTAGGCCACCGGCCATCAATCCCCTGGGAGGAATGAGCGTTTGCGAGGCAAGTCCTGTCAGAAATAGGACAAAAACAACGACTCCAAGTTCATGAAACATATTTGGTTTTAATCCTTGCCTCTTTCTTACTGCATAAATCCAAACCCTGATAACTATCAAAATTGGCAGCGCAATCAGCATATACGGTAGCATATTCATAATATAATAACGAATGATTAGGCCCATATAAATTTCCTTTCCCGGGCTAAATTATTACAAGACGGCAATAAAATCAGGTACTTATGCTGATAATTTACATTATTCTACAATCATATGACTATTCCCTTCTGAGTTGATAAAATTAACCACATAGTTTTGAGACAGTATTTGGCCGGTGATATGATATGGACAAAGAGGAAGAGAAGCATACAACTCAGCTTAAGATTTCCTGAAGCAATAATACTGGTTTGAGTCATATGGATAATGTGGAATACCCCATCATGGTGAGGAACATGGGCACTGTGGTCACCACGGACATTGTGAAGAGTCTACTAAGAGTGAGGCTTCCGTGAATCAAAACGAGGCAACCTAAAAGACTGAAGAATAATTTGGCTATCTCTAAACAAGAGAAACTCTACCCTGAAATTTCCTCAGGGTAGAGCTTCTCTTGTTTACTTCTATATAGTTGACAATGACATTCATCCCCTGTATTATTGTACTAAGGTATTAATACAATAATACAGGGGGGTGATGCTAATGCCATGGGAATTAAAATCTGACAAACCTATTTACATCCAGTTGATTGAACATATTGAGCTGATGATATTTTCCGGTGTTTATCCCTTGGGGTCCAAACTGCCGTCGGGACGGGATATGGCTCAAGAGGCGGCAGTAAATCCCAATACCATGCAGAGGGCTCTGGTGAAATTGGAGGAAGATGGCCTCATCATTACACACCGTACAAGCGGTCGGTCGATTACGGAGGATGCACGAATGGTTGAATTGGCAAAAACCAAATTGGCTCAGGAGCAAATCTCAAAATTTCTAGGAAAAATGCAGTTGATGGGCTTTGAACAAGAGGAGATCCTAACCATTATTAATAACATGGTACAGGAGATGAAAAAATGAGCACTATTTTTGAATGCGCCGACCTTACAAAAAAATTCGGGAGTAAAGTAGCTGTTTCGTCCGTTAATCTCAAGATAGAGCGCGGGCAAATCGTAGGGCTTCTAGGACCTAATGGCAGCGGAAAGAGCACCCTCATCAAACTCGCAAACAAACTCTTGACCCCCACCAGTGGAACTATTCTCATAGGAGGTAAGCAACCAGGTATTGAAACCAAGAAGATCGTATCCTATCTCCCGGAAAAGACTTATTTGAATGATTGGATGAGAGTCCACCAAATCATTGAGCTCTTCTCTGATTTCTATGCTGATTTTAACGCTGAGAAGGCTAATGATATGCTGAAAAGCCTCAATATCAACTCTAATGACAGACTGAAAACCATGTCTAAAGGAACGAAGGAAAAAGTGCAGTTAATTCTTGTTATGAGCCGTGAAGCGGAACTATATCTTTTGGATGAGCCTATAGGAGGAGTGGACCCGGCGGCAAGGGATTATATTCTGCAAACGATTCTTCGCAATTATAATGAAAATGCCACAGTGATTATCTCAACCCATCTCATTTCAGATATAGAAAATATCTTGGATTATGTGGTTTTTATAAATCAGGGTCAAGTGGTTATGACCTCGTCTGTGGATGATATCCGAGGTGAAAAGGGTAAATCCGTCGATGGTTTATTCAGGGAGGTGTTTAAATGTTAGGCAAGCTTTTAAAGTACGAACTAAAAGCGACTGGGAGAATATTTCTACCACTCTTCCTCGCTTTACTGGTGTTCGCAGGAATCACAAGATTCATGACTCTTATAAGTCCCGAGAAATGGGCTACCCCCCAAACCATCAGCATGATCATCTATATCATTATTATGGCGGGAATGTTCGTAATGACTTTCATTATGATGATTCAACGTTTTAACCGAAATCTACTTTCCGATGAGGGCTATTTGATGCATACACTGCCCACCAAGCCCTGGAAGCATATCGCCAGTAAGCTTTTCGTGACTATGCTGTGGATAGTGTCCAGTGGAATTGCAGCCTTGATTTCAATCCTGATTATCACTCTTAAAAAAGGAGACCTCACTAGATTCGCCGTGGGCTTGGCAGATTCTTATCACCAAGCCTTTGAACACTTGGGTGCCTCGATCTACCTTTTGTCTTTTGAGGTTATTATAGCTATCTTAGTAAGCTTAGCTTCAGTCATTTTGCTCATATATGCCTCGATTTCCATCGGGCACTTGTCTAATCAGCATAAAATGTTGGCCTCCTTCGGAGCCTTTATTCTTCTCAGTACTCTTTCCCACTTCCTTTTCACACTCATCAGTTTAGCCCCTGGAACCGCCTATTTTCTCAACATCCATACCTCCTCCAATGATTCCGTTGGCAGGCAGGCTGTAGTTCATCGGGCGATTGCTTATGGAATTATCTTTACCGGAATTCTATGTGCAGCTTACTTCGCTGTAACCAATTTCATTCTAAGTAAACGGCTGAATTTGGAATAAAAAGACCAATAGATTTTTCGAGGGCTTTCGTCCGCTCTGGCTGAGAAATCTGGCCAAAAGTTTCAACCAGGTTCAGCCTGCTGTGGATCTCGACGCTGTTGCTCGATTGCTGGCACCGGAAATGTAAACATCTACATTGCGATATATACCGCCAACCATTAGGAGTATCAACAGGCTAACCCCGCAATTCCTACGGTTCTTCAGGATGACAGCTTATGCAGTCAATGCAAGTAGTTTCAATCCTTCGTTTACTGGACGTCAACCACTTTTTCCCTAGCAATTTACGAATTTCATTGTTTTTGGCTTGTTATTGTGCCTCCTACTATTGTCGTTTGGCTTCCTTACTTTATTATTGCTTGTGGTGGTATAATTAGAAAGCAAACATTATAAATGTAACCATAAGTTTAAAGGGGATATAACCAATGGGGAGAACAACACAACGCAAAATGGTTACGATTGCAATGCTCGTATCCATTTTACTGGTTGCTATCGATACGACCATCATTACTACCGCTATGCCACACATTGTTCAACAATTGGGCAGCTTAAATCTACTTAGTTGGGTTTTCGCTATTTATTTGCTTACATCCTCCGTAACCACACCGATTTATGGAAAACTTGCGGACCTATTCGGAAGGAAGTCCATTTTCATCTTTGGTATCCTGCTTTTTGTCGTCGGTTCTATGAT
>JARLHU010000044.1 GCA_031292095.1 Desulfosporosinus sp. | reverse complement strand
GTTTCTTCATTGACTCCCATATTCGCCATTTTTCTATACTTAATCCTTCTTAATCTGTGAAATCTGTGTTAATCTGTGGTTTCTCTTATCGTTCTTTTCATGTGTAATCTGTGGTTCCCCGTTCAGAATTCCCCAAGGCGTATTTACAGTGTTTTTCATTGTAGGTATAAAAAAATGCGGGATTTTAGGTTATTCGTGTCTCGTGTCTCATGCCTCATGCCTCATGCCCCTTAATCGCCCTCTCATAAAATGAGCATGGCATCTCCAAAACTGTAAAATCGATACTGCTCTGCAATGGCAACCTCATACGCTTTTAAGATAAGTTCGCGCCCCGCCAAAGCGCTAACCAACATGACCAAGGTTGACTTCGGAAAATGAAAATTCGTCAAGAGGGCATCCACAACCTGAAACGAATAGCCTGGGTAGATAAAAATATCCGTCCACCCAACGCCAGAGGCAACCCTTCCTTGCTTACCTACGGATTCAAGGGTCCGGGCTGCTGTTGTCCCAACGGCGATGACCCTGCGTCCGTCCTGTTTTGCTCGATTAATTTGCTCTGCGGCCTTCACGTCCACACGGTAATACTCCGAATGCATGATATGTTCACGGATGTCATCCACTTTAACCGGGCGAAAGGTTCCTAAACCCACATGGAGGAGAATCTCCACGATTTCTACGCCTTTCTTCTGAAGTTCGTCCAGAAGTTCTGGCGTAAAATGTAGACCTGCCGTAGGCGCAGCCACAGATCCTCGCTCCTTGGCATACACCGTCTGGTAACGTCCTTGGTCTTGTAACTGGGCAGTAATATACGGTGGAAGGGGCATTTGCCCAAGTTGATCTAATATGGTTTCAAAAACTCCAGAGTAGGTAAAACGAACCTTCCGGTTTCCATTATCTAAAATATCTAGAAGAACGCAAGTCAGAAGTCCATTACCGAAGTGAACCTTCTGACCCGCCTTAAGACGTTTTCCAGGTTTGACCAAGGCCTCCCAAACATCGAGTTCAAGTCTTTTCAAAAGTAGAACTTCGATTTTAGCCTCAGTTCCCTCTTTTTCCCCGATCAAACGCGCGGGAATAACGCGGGTGTTATTCAGCACAAGCACATCGCCCTTTTTCAAAAGGGCCACAAGATCACGAAATATATGATGTTCTATCCTTTTATTGTCACGATCGACAACCATTAAACGGGAAGCGTCCCGGGGCTCTACCGGATGTTGGGCAATCAACATTTCCGGTAAATCAAAATCAAAATCCGAAACATTCAATCTATCTTTCTCCTTTTTAAGGTCACCCGTATTTATAACGTTTCATACGCCTTGATGAACAAGAGTATTTTTATAATAAAAAGACAATATTTCTTTATAGCTATACCCTGTTTGCGCCATATTATAGGCTCCCCACTGGGACATCCCCACTCCATGACCCCAACCCCGCCCCTCAAAGATAAAGACGCCAAACGGTTGAGTATCAGTACTCGAACCTAACGATGAACTTAGAATTTTAGAGAGCAAAGGCCCTTGCTCCTTTTGAGAGGACTTTGTAAGTTCCGGAAAATCGTGAGATTCTTGAAAGCCGAGAAACACAGTTGAGCCGAATTTTCCGTACATATCGTGACTGGGCTTGATCGCTTGGACATCAAATAGACTGCCCAAAAAAGCATCCGTTCTAATCTGCTGTCCAAAAGGATAAAACGCTTTGACAAAGGTCCGCCCTGTAACCGTCTGAACATGCCCAAATCCATCATCCAGCCTTACCCTTATTACCCTACCGGAGGGGAATTTGTCGAGCTCAACGTTTTTAACCGGTCCCAAACCAAAGGTCGAACCAAGCACAGGAGCAGAGACAATAAAGTGCCAATGATTTGCCGCTCCGCCAACGCCTTCTGAATAGGGGTCAGGATGAGATACATTGTGGATATCTGAATTTCCCCATACGTTTTTAGCATCTTCTGTATATCCACCGCTATGGGCAGAATAAAGCGCTTCGATCGGTTGCCAACTCTGATCATCAACTAAAATTTCACCTTGGGTTGCCTCAACCGCTGCAGAAGCCTCCCCTTCCACGAACATACCCGCATAGGCCTGATCAATATCTGGAGAGTCTGTAATCGCCTTTTTGCCATTCGCTGTATGTTTAATAAGATAGGTCCTAGCTGCCACGGCTTGAGCCTTAAGTGCTTCTATTCCTCCATGAGCCCATTCATTGCTCATTTCGATTGGCACTACGCCTTTAAGGTAATCTTCACTTTCCACCCGATTAATTAATTGCCAATGACCGTCCTGCCAATTAAATTGTAACCCCCCTCTATAAACAACATCTTTTCCCTCCGGAGTTTTGACAAGCAGGCTACCTGGGTTATTCTCCTTCAACTCCAAGGCAGATCCCTTGAAAACCTGATATTCTTCCTGGTTTATCCGCAAGATTGGGGTCCAGCCACCCCAGCCTAGCTGAAGGGTCGAACCCGCTGGAAACTTTAATATCGTTGTATCCACGATCAGTTGATAGTCACCTTGTTCAACATCTATTTCAACCCACCCAGCGTGGCCTAATTTCCATACTAACTCCACTGAAACCTCGTTTGCTTGACATGGAGGAGTCTGGCTCAGCAGGAGTATGAATAAAGCCAGCCACAAAATGAGGAACCGATACATGATCCGCAACATACTCAACACCCACCTTCTGGTGTTCAGGTTGCCCTTTTTCCTCCGCTTATATGCTCCCCTACTTATCCGGGAACAGTCCGCTGTCCGCTCGATTCTGGGGAAGGGAATATCCTAAATGCTGATAGGCCCTTACTGTGGCCATGCGACCACGAGGAGTTCGTTGCAAAAATCCCATTTGAAGTAAAAACGGTTCGACAACATCTTCAAGCGTAACCGACTCTTCTCCGATGGTTGCGGCGAGCGTATCCAAACCGACTGGGCCTCCGGCAAAAACCTCAATAATGGTCCTTAAAGCTTTCTGGTCAATCTGATCCAAACCTGACGGATCAACTTCCAACCGATTTAATGCTTCTCGGGCTATTGTTTGGGTGACGACGCCATCCTCCCAAACCAAGGCGAAATCCCTAACTCGTTTCAACAAGCGATTACTAACTCTTGGTGTGCCCCGCGAACGGCAGGCAATTTCATCGGCACCTTCGTCAGTTATGTTCAATCTTAAAATACCTGCTGCTCGAAGGACAATTTCTTTTAAATCCTCAACCTCATAGAATTCCAGACGGCTAATGACCCCAAAACGGTCACGCAAGGGAGAGGTTAACTGTCCAGCACGTGTTGTAGCCCCCACCAACGTAAACGGAGGCAAGGATAAACGAATTGAACGAGCACTTGGGCCTTTTCCGATTACGATGTCTAGACAGCCATCTTCCATAGCGGAATAAAGGATTTCTTCCGTCGTACTGTTCAAGCGGTGGATTTCATCGATAAAAAGCACATCTCGAGGCTCTAAAGCCGTAAGAATTGCAGCTAAATCCCCAGGTCTTTCAATCGCCGGACCAGAAGTAGTTCGAATACTTACGCCCATTTCCGCAGCAATAATATTCGCGAGCGTCGTTTTCCCTAAACCGGGCGGTCCATATAATAAGACGTGATCCAGTGCTTCTCCACGGGTGGATGCTGCTTGAATAAAGATACTCAAATTTTCTTTGACTTTCCTCTGCCCTATATAATCGCCCATGCGGTTAGGTCGAAGTGCTTCTCCTTCATGATCTGTCGGTTGTTCTTGGGGAGCAACCAGACGCTCCTCCATTTCTAGCCCTCCTCTCGTCTGCCTAAACTCGAAAGTCAGAGATCAGAAGCCGGATGTGTCAGATCGATGTATCCCGTTCTGATCTCTGTCCTCAGCTATCCGACCTCTGGTCATATGCCTTAAGGCACATTCAAGAAAATAACCAGTCAGTATGCCAGTCTATTTCGTGTCATACTGCGTCGGTATGATTACCTAATAGCCCCACTATGAGGTAATCATACCTCCTTGTCTGACGCAAAATATCCAAGGCATCTTTGACTAGTTATTTTCTTTCATATGCCTTAATGTTAATTCTCCTTAAGCATCAAATCTCCTGCTATTTAGATCGTTCCTTAATGAACTTACACCCTTACTCACCCATATAATCATGATTATTTACATTTCACGGTATCTCGACATGCTCGTTTATCCTCTAGCTTAACATTTGAATTAAGTCCAAAGGATGGTTCAACAAATACTTCGCACCATTTGAGGTTAATTCTTCTTTCGCTCGAAACCCCCATAACGCGCCTACCGCAAACGCTCCTGCACTATTAGCAGCTTGCATATCTACGCCTGTATCGCCCACATAAATTAGGTTCTCTGCGGAAATTCCCAATTGTTTGCTTATTAACATTGCACCTAACGGGTCGGGTTTTCTAGGTATTTCAGAGCTGACTCCGATTACAACTTCGAAATTCCAATTCGGTAATAGGCTCATTACTACTTTCTTTGTTAAATCATCAACCTTATTAGAAAGTACCGCTAATTTCATCTTACGTGTGGTCAGTTCGTTCAGTAGCTCGGCAATCCCATCATAAAGTTGTGTTTTATTAGTGCAGTTATTACGATAATCCTCCATCATCAAATCAAAACACCTGATTTGCTCTTCCTCTTTAGAAGCTTTAGGTAATGCTTCACGCACAAGATTTTTAATCCCATTACCGATGAAGTGCTTATAGGCTTGAAGCTCATGAGATGGAAAACCATATTTTTGTAGAACATTATTCATAGAATCCGCTATATCTTCAAGTGAATTAACGAGTGTCCCGTCTAAATCAAAAATAATTCCTTTAAACTTCATGATACTTTCCTTTCATTATGCTTAAATGCTTCCTAGGCAACCTAGCTTGCCTAGACTTCACGACGTAACCCGGCGGGTTATTGGGCTACGCTCCGGCAATTTTAATTATTAGCATATATCACAATATTTCCTACCTTTCACTGAATCTATGCACTTTGGCTATCTACTTTTTCGATAATTCAAGTTTTATCTCCTCCCACCCATCCAGAAAGTTTTCAGGAAATTAAATTTAAGAAGGAATAATATACATCGGTGTCTAATATTATCTTATATTATACATCGATGTAATTTACTGAAAGAGGACCGTACTGTGCGAGAAACGTCCCGCTATAGTAAACTGGCTAATATCACCCAATTAATTAACACTAAGCTTAACCTCAGTGAATATCTTCAGCAAGTTGTTGTGGCTATTTCGTCAGAAATTGTGCAATGTAACTAAAGGAGATTGAGTGTGAAGAATCTGTCCCATTATTCTAAACTTGCTGAAATTACGCAATTAATTAACTCCAAACTTGATCTTCAACAATGTCTCGAACAGGTTGTAATAGCTATATCGGAAGAAATTGTGCAATGCGACTCTGTTGGTATTTTCATGTCTCAACCCGACGGTACTTTTCGTGGTTATGTCGGAAAACCAGATGAAATCCATGGCATGAACCTCGACCAACTTGTGGTTGATCCTCAAACGGATTTATTAGCTTATGAGATTATTGAAAAGCGGAAAATCATCTATATACCCGACACAGCCAAAGATAACCGACCGAATCCAGCACTTGTTGAGTTTTTAAAGATAAAATCTTTACTTGCTCTGCCGATGTTTTATGAAGAAGAAATATTTGGTCTAGTTCAAATGTTTATTTATAACTCCACCATGCATTTAACCGATGTTGAAATACAAACCGTTGAAGCCTACGTAAATATGGCTGCTGTTGCTATTCGTAATGCTAAACTCTTTGCTCACAAGAAGGTGCTCCTTTCGGAAAAGCAGTTGCTTCTGGATGCAACTAGCGAGTTGTCTTTATGTTTAACTATACCGGAAGTGCTTGATACTTGCTTTCACTACGCAGGAAAGGCGCTCAATAATACCAATATTGGAGCTCATCTTAACGATATGTTACAAAAAAAAACTCATCCTTCAAAGCATAGCAATGAGGCTGATTGGAAGGATGATGACTGGAAAAAGGTGTTCCGGGAAACTGGGGTAGATTTTGAGGATGATTTAGTCTTCAGAGAAGTTATTGAAGCTAAGAAACCACTTTTTATACCCAATGTCGCCTTGGATCATCGTCCGAATAATCAGATATGTGAGAAATTCGGAATAAAAGGACTTTTTATAATGCCATTGGTTGCCATGGGGGAGGTTATCGGAACCGTTGCTGCGGTCAGTCTAAGAATGGTAAGAAATTATCAGAAGTCGGAGCTACAGCTTGCCCAATCCATTGTTGATGCTACAGCTACAGCCTTAGCTAACATCATCCAAAAGGAAAAGTTAGAGGAAATCATAGACTTACGTACGGTTGAACTTATGGAAAAAAACAGTATGTTAGAGAAAGTAATAACAGATCTTAAACGACAACAGCTCGAACTTACCCGTTTGGAGAGACTTAATCTTATTGGGCAATTAGCAGCTGGTATCAGTCATGAGATACGGAATCCTCTGACTACGGTTAAGGGCTTTTTACAACTTCTGGGTTCAAGATCCAATTATCACCAAGACAAAGAGTATATGGATTTAATGGTCTCTGAGATTGACCGTGCCAACGCCATCATTACAGATTTTTTGTTATTGGCTAAATCAAATTCGGATAATATCCAGCTCCAAAGTATTAATGATATTATCAATAAAATATTTCCACTCATACAAGCTGATGCCTACATTCATAATAAAGACATTGTCTTAAATCTAAATATAGTACCCCCTATCTTGGCTAACGAAAATGAAATCAAACAGCTTATATTAAACTTAGTACGTAATGGCCTGGATGTCACACCGGAACACGGATACGTTAAAATTAGTACATACAAAGAAGAAGCTAAAGTCGTGTTGAGAGTCAAAGATTGGGGACCCGGAATACCTCAAGCAATACAAGAGAAAATCGGTACTCCTTTTTTTACAACGAAGGATACCGGTACAGGCCTCGGCCTAGCTATTTCAATTGGGATCGCTCAAAGGCATAAAGCGACATTTAATTTTAAAACCAGTAATGATGGAACAATATTTGATATCGTTTTTCCTTTAGCGGAAGTTTAATCAGAGACAGTTGCCTCGGTTTCATTCGCCCCAATCATAAGATCAGTTACCCGCCAGTAAACGCAGGGCCCTTTTAACCTGCTCCTCTGTCGTTACATCCTCGCTGTCTTTAAGGACATGTTTCAAGGCCTGCCTAGCTTCTTCCAAACCGAAACCTAAGGCTAGTAAAGTTTGTAAGGCTTCAGAGTGTGTGAGGAGAGCGGGGCCTGAGAACGACTCCGCACCAGTTGCAAGAGAAACGTGACCTTTGAATTTTTCTTTTAGTTCCAAAATAAGCCGTTGGGCTGTTTTTTTACCGATTCCTGGTACTTTTATTAATAAATTAAGATCTTCACTGGCGATCGCACTTTCAATCTGGACTGCGCCAAAGGTTGAGAGAAGTGATATGGCAGCTTTAGGGCCGATGCCTGAAACGCTCAACATTTCCAGAAAGAGTTGTTTTTCTTCTAAGGAGGAGAACCCATACAGGGATATATCATCTTCGCGCCTAACCACATGGGTATACACGACGAGTTCTTGACCAGGACTGGACCTAGCCAAGAGCCCGTAAGGAACGGTAAGTAGATACCCTACCCCATGAACATCAATTACCAGACGTTCTGCTTGGATTTCCCACACCTTACCTCGCAACATCCCAATCATCGGAATTCCTCCATTCTCCGATTCAAGGCAAAACTATGGGCATGACAGATCGCAATGGCTAAAGCATCTGCTGTATCGTCTGGTTTTGGAATTTCATTCAACCTTAATAATCCTTTGACCATTTGCTGAACCTGCATTTTCTCAGCCTTTCCATATCCGACAACCGCTTGTTTAACCTGTAACGGGGTATATTCATAAACCGGAATGCCATGTTGGGCACCAGCCAGCATTACGACACCCCGAGCATGACCGACAGCTAGAGCAGTCGTGGTATTGCGATTAAAGAAAAGTTCTTCGACTGCCATGTGATCCGGAGGGTATTCCCGCAGAAAGGGGTCAATTTGTTCATATAACATTAACAAACGCTCTGCTAAAGGTGTGTGAGCCGGCGTTCGCCAGCAAGAATAAGCGAGCGCGCTTAAATGATTCCCTTTTTGCTCAATTAAACCATACCCCATAATCGCCGTTCCAGGGTCAATCCCTAAAATAATCATACAACACGTCTTCCTTTCAACTATATAATAGTTTTCGACAGAAGACGAACGATTCCCTTTCTTCAAAGTATACCCTTTCTACTCTCGCCACAAGGGTTCGTTTACCGTATCGATAAACGACTGAACTTCATCTAGTGAATAGAACTCGACCTTAGGTGCGATATCCAACATTTCCTTTGGCCAAGCCTGAACATTTAAGCCTGTCACAATGACTTTGCCACTCGTTCCCGGGGCTCCCTCGATCACGGATAGCACCCCTTGCTCTAGTCCAAAATGAAAGCTAACCTTAGTCGAGGCATCAATCGTGGCAGCAATTTCCGGGCTAATTGAATTTAGTGTGCTACTGGCACGATTTGTATCATACCACCAAGCCGTTGCTGCTGGTACGATGCTGCCAATTCCTAATCCGATAATAAGAACGAGGCTAATTACAAAAGATCTCGGCATAATGAAAACCCTCCTGACATTGTCTTATTAGCTCTAGTCTTGCCAGGAGGGCCTAGTTTAGTCGTTATGCTGTTAGAAATTTAGTCTCGTCAAAAGTCTTCACCCGACAGGGCCTCCGACAATTCGAAATTAGAATACACCCCCTGCGAATCCTCGTGATCCTCTAGAAGATCCATCAAACGAACAATTTTCCGAGCCTGGTCTGGGTCTGCTATCTCGATTGTGTTTTGGGGAATAGGACTGAGCACAGACTCCGCAACGGCGATCTTTTGATCCAGAAGCGCCTGACGTACACCCTCCATAGCTTCAGGAGCAGTAAAAACAACAAACCCTTCTTCATCTGTTTCTAAATCGTCAGCTCCGGCGTCTAGGGTCATCATCATGAAATCATCTTCGCTTAACTTAAGCCCCTCACGCAGGACTCTCAATTGCCCCTTTTCTTCAAACATCCAACCAACGCACCCGGTCTCGCCCATGTTGCCTCCATTTTTAGAAAAAATATGGCGCACTTCACCAGCCGTACGGTTGCGATTATCGGTTAAAATATCAATCATAACGGCAACTCCACCCGGGCCGTACCCCTCGTAACGCAGCTCTTCATATACAGTTCCTTCGGCGCCGCCCATCCCTTTAAGAATAGCCCGTTGGATATTCTCATTGGGCACATTTTCTGCTTTAGCATTTTCAATGGCGATCTTTAGGCGAAAGTTATTAACGTCTCCCCCACTGGCACGGGAGGCAACCACCAATTCCCGACCCAGCTTGGTAAACATTTTCCCTTTATGGGCATCTGCCTTGCCTTTTTTATGTTTTATGTTTGCCCACTTTGAATGTCCCGACATGATAAGTTCCTCCTTATGCTAATCGACTATTAAACAGTTTAGCATAGTGTAATTTCTCTTGTAAAGAAATATATAGGAAAGTGTTGGGCACGATGCTTCGTGCCGCTACGTTTGGAGTTACTAATTGAACACTTCAGTGCTCAAGTAACGCTCCCCTGTATCGGGGGCTATAACAACCACATTTTTGCCTTCTCCCAAGGTTACGGCTACTTGAAGTGCCGCGCTCACCGCAGCTCCAGAAGATATGCCTACCAAAAGTCCTTCTTCACGTGCTAACCGACGCGTAATCTCATAAGCATCCTCGTTACTCACTTGAATCAGTTGATCCATAATTGTTTGGTTTAAAACCGTGGGGACAAACCCAGCGCCAATTCCTTGAATTTTATGCGGCCCTGGTTTACCCCCAGAAATTACTGGAGACGAGGCTGGCTCAACACCGATGATCTTTATTTCAGGCAAACGGGCTTTTAAAATCTCACCCACCCCGGTTATCGTTCCTCCAGTACCGATCCCGGCGACAAAAGCATCGATACCACTCAACTGATTGAGAAGCTCTAGGGCTGTACTTCGTCGATGTGCTTCCGGGTTAGCAGGATTTTCAAATTGCTGAGGCATAAAGTAATCCGGATTTTCGCTTAGCAAGCGTTTTGCCTCGTTAATCGCCCCATTCATTCCTTCTGCTCCAGGCGTTAACACAAATTCAGCACCATACGCGGCCATTAGCATTCTCCGCTCAACACTCATGGAATCAGGCAGTACGACAATTAAACGATAACCACGAGCAGCCGCGATCATTGCCAACCCAATTCCCGTATTCCCACTTGTCGGTTCAACAATCGTCCCCCCTGGCTTAAGCACCCCTCGTTCCTCAGCATCCCGTATCATCCCCATGGCTATACGGTCTTTTATACTCCCGCCGGGATTAAAATATTCGACCTTGACGTAAACGTTGGCCATTCCCAGCTTAACCACTCGTTGTAAACGGATCAAAGGAGTCTGCCCTATTAAATCCGTAATAGAATCAACCGTCCTCATGTTTAATTACCCCAATTCTTATCAATTTAGTATGATTAAATCATACTAAGCACTCAACCTTTTGTCAACTCCAGAGATCAGAATGGGAATACCCCGGTCAAACATATCCGGCTTCTGAGCTCTGACTTCCGAGTAGACTGGCAGACCAACTGGTTATTTTCTTGAAGGTGCCTTACATCGTCCT
This sequence comes from Desulfosporosinus sp., assembly GCA_031292095.1. Classification (GTDB taxonomy): domain Bacteria; phylum Bacillota; class Desulfitobacteriia; order Desulfitobacteriales; family Desulfitobacteriaceae; genus Desulfosporosinus. The sequence continues at coordinate 14,782 of JARLHU010000044.1, read as the reverse complement.
TCCACTTCTGTGACTAGGGCCTCAATCTGGTGGGGTAGGGGAATTCTGACAACTCCGACGAGGAGAATATTTCCGCGTTGGATCGGGAGAAGTAATTTGTCCGCCTTACTGGCAGAAATCGCCGTTGCCATGGCTGAGGTAATTTCTCCCAACAGACCGTAAACGATCATAATGGCAATCGACCCTACAATAAGGTCAACCCGATCGGCATTATAACAAATCGCTGACTCCCCTGACGCTCCCTCTGTGGCCCCGGCGCGCAACATTGCTCCAGTAGCCAGGGCATTCGTTCCCAGCGCAAGGATATCCAGCTCAGGAAGTCGTTTGCGTAACTGCTCTACAATATGTTTGCCAATGCCACCGCCCTGTCCATCAATGACTGCTATCCGCATCATATCCGCCTTCCTTTTCAACATATTCGGGGAAGGTGTTCACCTTCAAGCATACCAATAATACGTTTTCCCCCGAGAGGGGTTTCTAGCAGTACAAGCCCCGGCTTTCCTTCTTCAACTCGCCCAATCCGAACCGCCTGGCGTCCCAGTGGATGAGCCCGCATCTTTTGCAGAACTTCACCTGCCACTTCTGGGGCAACAATAACCAAGGCCTTTCCCTCATTCGCTAAATAGAGGGGCTCTAAACCTAACATTTCACAGGCTCCTGCTACGCTAGGAGTAAGGGGAAATTGTTTTTCGTCCAAGAGCATACTTACTCCTGCTTGCCCAGCTAATTCATTTAACGTCGTTGCCACGCCGCCACGGGTAGGGTCTCTCATGCATTTAACTCCTGGCCTAAAAAAAGCGTCGATAAGTCCATTTAAAGGCGCGCAGTCGCTGACAACTGGAGTTTGAAATTCCAGCCCTTCTCGTTCCGACAAAATGGCAATCCCATGATCTCCAATTGTCCCTGTAATCAGAATCTCATCACCGGGCCGAATCCGCTCAGGGCCGACCAAACGGTTGGTAATATACCCGATCCCGGTCGTGTTTATGAAAATTTTATCCACGCTCCCACGTTCAACGACTTTCGTATCCCCGCAAACGACCGAGACGCCTGCTTCTGATGCTGTCTCGGCAACACTCTTAATAATTCGTTCCAAGTCAGCCATTGGCAAGCCTTCTTCTAAAATAAGCGCTAGGGTTAAAAACTTTGGGATTGCTCCACTAACAGCCAGGTCATTAACCGTACCGCAGACCGCAAGTTTGCCGATATTTCCTCCGCGAAAAAACAACGGTGAGACCACAAAAGAGTCCGTGGTTACGGCAATATTCTCTCTACCCGGCAAGACTGTTGCATCATTCATCTGATCCAGATAGGGATTTCCTAAGTATTTTTGGAAAAGAGTACGAATAAGTTCATGGCTTAAGCGCCCACCGCTGCCATGGGCCATCATAATGCGTTCCATTAATCCACGCTCCTTGGTGCATATCGGTAATAGGCTGCACAAGATCCTTCGGAAGACACCATACAGGGTCCAACGGGCTTCATCGGGGTACAAAATCTGCCAAACAAAGGGCATTGGGTTGGATAAATTCGTCCTTTTAGGACATCCCCACACCGGCAACCAGGTGTTTCCTGAGAGCGAAAAATCGGCAGCGAGAATTTCTTAGCCGCATCCCAAGCGCTGTATTCTTCCCGTATGCCCAAGCCACTTTGGGGAATCTGCCCTATGCCCCGCCAGCATGCCTCCACTGGCTCAAAGACCTGTTCAATAAACCTTCGGGCATGAAGATTCCCCTCTACTTTAGCGACCCTTTTATATTGAATTTCAATTTCCGAGCGACCCTCGTCACGTTGACGAAGGAGCATCACAATGCCCTCCAAGATATCAAGGGCTTCAAATCCTGTCACAACGCCGGGTTTGTTATAGTCTTTAGCCATAAACCGAATCGGTTCTATGCCGATAATAGCGCAAACATGCCCAGGATCAAGGAAGGCATCGACCACCAGTTCAGCGTCCTCCGCTAACAGTCTTAAGACTGGTGGAACGACCTTGTGCATGGAAAGCACACTATAATTTTCTAGGCCTTCATGTTTCGCTGTCTCTAAACTGACCGCTACTGTAGGAACCGTCGTTTCGAACCCAATCCCCAGAAAGACAACCTCCTTGTCCTGGTTTTTTCTGGCTAACTCTAACGCATCCTGGGTCGAATAAACAATTCGAACATCCGCCCCTTCTGCTCTTAAAACCTGTAAATTTTTCTCTGTTCCTGGCACACGAATCATGTCTCCGAAGGTTGCCGTAATAACCTTAGGTTGGGCGGCCAAATAAAGATAACGGTCAATATCACCGCTATCTGTCACACAGACTGGACACCCTGGTCCGGAAATTAGGCGAACTGTGGCCGGCAACAGCTCTCGAAGCGCGTTTTTGGCGATGGCTACAGTATGCGTTCCACACACTTCCATAATTGTAAACGGTCTCTGGGCTAACGCCTGAATTTCCGCAAGATAGTTGCCTGCCTTAGTCAAAAGATCCTCACTCTTCTTCATAAGCCTTGGCTACCTCCAACAAAAGTTCTTCAGTTTCTTTCGCGCTCTCGGCATCTATAATTCCGATGGCAAAGCCGGCATGTACTAAAACGTATTCGCCAATTGTGACCTCTGGCACCAGGTCAATACTGACCAACCGTTCATTCCCCATCATATTCACGTTGGCCAGCGATCCCTTGATCGTAACAACTTTAGCAGGTATGGCTAAACACATTTATAACACCTCATTTGCAATTAGTAGTTGTCCAAAGGCCAGTCCGCCGTCTCCTGGAGGAAGCATTCGAGAACGCAAAACTTTAATTCCTTGGTTCTGACAGAGTTTTAGGACTGTTTCCGTCAAAAGTTTATTTTGGAAAACCCCGCCGCTCAGAACCAAGGGGCCTGTCTCGACTCTTAAGCGCTGCGCGAGATCCACGATCGCCTGAGCTATCGATTGATGGAAACGATAGGCTATTTCTCCCCGACTTATTCCGTGCAGAAGATCTTGAGCGAGTGCTTCAAAGAGTGCTCCCACCCCAAAAATGTGTTCTGCATTTTCTACTCTCACTTCATAAGGATATAAGCCTACCACATTTTCCTTCCTTTTTATATCCGCTTTAATATCCTCTTTATTATTCTCTTGGTTATCCTTTAGACGCTGTTGCTGCCCATAGCGCATAGCAACACTTTCGAGTTCAATTGCAGCTTGTCCTTCGTAAGTTACCTCCCTGCAAACACCAAGCAACCCACTCACCGCATCAAAGAGCCGTCCTGCACTTGACGTCTGAAAGACTTGGAATCCGGTCTCCAGTTGACGCTCAAGAATTTGGCGCTCATTCACCGTAAGTGACGTCCAAAGAGACTCCGTCTTCAGCCATACTTCTTCAGACAGAAGAGTTTTAAGATAAGCATAAGCGATACGCAAAGGGTGCTTAGCCCCGGCATCCCCACCTGGCAGCGGCAGGTATTCCAGATGCGCCTTCCGCTCGTAGCCTGAGGCATTACCATAGAGAAATTCAAATCCCCAAATACAATGATCCTCGCCAAGACCTGTCCCATCACAGATAACCCCCAGGGTCGGTTCTGTTCGATCCCATTCTCCTAACACACTGACTAAATGGGCATGATGATGCTGCACCGGCAGTTTAGGCCAAGGTTGTTCGAGGGCATATCGAGTCAGTTGATAGTTGGGGTGTTGATCATAGGCAAGTGCACTCGGGGTTATATTGACGACTCGTTGAAAGGCTTCAAGTTCCTGATGAAAACGCTGAAGATTTTCATACCCTTCCATATCACCAAGATACTGACTCACAAAAGCCCTCTGCCTGAAGGCAAGACAAAAGGCATTTTTCATTTCTCCACCCACTGCGAGAAGTGGGGTCTTGACCTGATAAGACGACATCAAAATCGGTAAGGGGACATAACCACGGGCTCGCCTCAAAAAAACCGCTTCGTCTCCAATAACTTGGACGACTGAGTCGTCGCAAGGGTGATAAATATCTCTGTTATGAGTTAGAAAATAATCCGCAATTCCCTTTAGCCCTTCCCTAGCCTCATCATTGGTGTAAATTAGTGGGCGCCCACTAAGGTTAGCACTCGTCATGACCAAAAAATCATACGGTCCTGCAAACAAGAGATGATGGAGCGGTGTATAAGGGAGAATTATTCCTAGTGTAGATATGTTTGGCGCAATTGCCTCTGGTAAAGAACCTGTTGAATCCGTTAATTCAAGTTTCCGTTCCAGAACAACAATAGGAGCGGCCAAACTCCGTAACAATTCCTCTGCCTTAGCGCCAAGGACTACCTGCTCGCGCGCTCTTTCTACCGTCCGGGCCATTACAGCAAAAGGCTTGGCCCCCCGTTCTTTGCGCTCACGCAAGCGACGTACGGCTTGTGCGTTGCGAGCGTCGCAAACGAGATGGAACCCGCCTAGCCCTTTTACTGCTAAAATCCCACCCTGAGCAAGCTGATCCATACCTATACCTGGAAGTAACTGACCCAACGCATCTCTGAGTTGTAGCGTCGGCCCGCAATCTCCACAGGCAACCGGTTGCGCATGGAAACGCCGATCCCGAGGATTTTTATATTCAGATGCACAGGATTCGCACATTGAGAAGTCTGACATGGTTGTTTGAGCTCGATCATAAGGAACGTCACGGATGATCGTATAGCGTGGGCCACAATTTGTGCAATTCGTGAAAGGATATTGGTAATGCCGATTTTCAGGATCAGCCATGTCGTCAAGACAATCCCCGCACGTTGCCACATCCGGCGAAATTAAGACATCCGCATCTTGCGCCGCATCGCTTTGGACAATCTCGAACGTTGCATAGTTTTCAAATTCAGTTTCCACAGATCGTGTCGTCACAATTTTAGCTAAAGGCGGAGCTTCTTTAAGCAGCCGATCATAGAACAGATCGAGCTTAATTCCTTCTGCATGGATTGACACACCATGACTCGAGTTATTAACCCACCCTTTAATCCCCATTTCTTCAGCCAGTTTAAAAACAAACGGCCGAAAGCCCACCCCTTGAACAATCCCATTAAAGTAAATCGCCTTTGCTTGTAAACTCATATTAAACGACCAGCTTTCACAGCTTCCTCAATTAATTCTTTGTATTATCTCCCATTGTACACGCCCTACTCTAGATTCTTCAAGGGGATGACGGGACTTCTCGGCAAATTCAGTTCAGGAAATCGAAGAATTTTTTTAAATATTTTGAATATTTAAAAAAATAAAAAGCCGATTATTAAAAAAGAAGGAAACTACCTCTTCATCACGAATATAATTATATAAAGAAAATTCTTTAAAATCAGCATTTGTTATATCCAAATCAGAATCAATTCGGCATTATAATCAGGAGGTGTTCTTAAAATTATGGGAAATTTTGATCTACTCACCGTCAAAGGGGTTTCTCGGCGTGATTTTATGAAGTTAATTGCAGCAACAACCGCAGCACTTGGCTTGCCCGAACTTTTTGTCCCTCAAGCGGCTTCGGCACTTGAACAAGCACTTAAGAAGCCCCCTGTCATCTGGCTGGAAGGTATGGATTGTACTGGATGCACTGAATCAGCCATAGCTACTTTAAACCCCTCGCCTGCTGAACTCATTCTAGATATGCTCTCGATTCGCTATCATGAAACCATTATGGCCGGGTCCGGTCAAACCTCAGAGGAAGCTTATCAAGCAGCTCTAAAAGAAAACTTCGTTCTTATCGTTGAGGGCGCCTGTCCAGCCAAAGAAGATCGTTACTGTATGGTTGGAGGAAAACCCTTCCGCAAAACTCTGATCGAAGCGGCCCAAAAAGCTCAGGCGATTATTGCCATTGGCAGTTGTGCATCCGAGGGGGCAGGCATTCCAGGTGCTTGTGCCACAGGTGCCGTAGGTGTGGCTGAAATCCTCCGCAACGAGGGGATTAACAAACCTGTTATTAATCTACCCTGTTGCCCTGTGAAACCAACGACCTTAATTGGCACGCTCGTTTATTACTTAACCTATCATAAGGCGCCACCTCTTGATTCACAAAATCGCCCCTTGGCCTTCTACGGAACCTTATTACACGATAACTGTCCACGACGCGGCCACTTTGAAGCTGGAGAATTCCTCACAGATTGGAACGATCCTGTGCAAAAAGGGTATTGCCTGATGTTAAAGGGCTGCAAAGGCCCGCAAACTTACACAGACTGTGCACAAGTGTGGTGGAATGACAACGCTAATTTCTGTATTAATGCCGGATCTCCTTGTTCGGGGTGTTCCGAGAAGAGCTTTTATAAAGAATTTAGTCCCCTCTATGCCAAACAAGAACTCTTTAAACTCCCGGGCATTGGCCAGGTCAATGCCGATACTGTTGGAGCAGTGATCGGAGGAGCGGCCGCTATTGGTCTAGGTGCCCACTTGATCGCAACGGTAGCCAGTGGCAGACTAAGCAACAAGGATCATGATCATAAGGAGGATATGTAGATGGCGAAAGTAGTAATCGATCCTTTAACACGCATTGAAGGACACTTAAGGATTGAAGTAGAAGTAGAGAATGGTAAAGTGGTTGAAGCCCATGTCATGGGGACCATGTACCGAGGGATTGAAGCTATGCTCCGCGGTCGTGATCCTCGGGATGCTACGTATGTTACCGAACGTGTCTGCGGAGTTTGTGCAGGTTCCCATGGTTGGGCATCCTCTATGGCCTTGGACAAAGCCTTTGGTGCAAACGTTCCGGCAGGTGGTCGGATTATCCGCAATCTGATTATTGGGGCGATGTTTCTCCATGACCATCCGCTCCATTTTTATCATCTGAGTGCTCTTGACTACTTAGATGTCATGGCTGTCGCCCAATATCAAGGCAAAGACCCCGGACTTCTGGCGGTTAAAGATAAAATTGTTAAGCTCGTTGTGGCCGGAGATACTGCTCCTTTAACCCCTCGTTACAAACCGGATGCCTTCAGTGTTAACGATCCCGAGTTAGTGACCATGGCCGTCGCCCACTACCTTAAAGCTTTGGAAATGCAAGCGAAAGCCAAGAAAATGTCTGCGCTGTTTGCCGGAAAACAACCTCACCAATCTTCTATTGTCGTGGGCGGTGTAACTATGCTTCCCAACATCGAAGTAGTTGAGCAATTCCGTTCAATGCTTATGGAGCAGCTTGATTTTGTTGAAAAGACCTATCTTCAAGATGTATTAACCTTCGGTACTGGACCTTTGCTCCCCTTGGCTCAAGCCGGGGTCGGTGGAGGATCTCTCAATTACATGTCTTATGGTGGCTTCGCCCGAGATAATGCCAGTAAAGATCTCTTCTTTAAAGCCGGTCTCATCATGGATGGCAATTTAAGCAATATTTTACCGATCGATGAAGGAAAAATTACGGAGGATGTTCAATATTCTTGGTACAAAGCCAGTGCTAATGGTAAGACGCCCTATACCGAGGATACCATACCGGATCTCGATAAGCAGGGTGCTTACACCTTTGTTAAGGCTCCTCGCTATGATGGTAAACCGATAGAAGTTGGACCTCTCGCCCGCATGCTAGTTATGCAACCCAAAGGTCTAATGGACATCATCGCCAAAAATAATATCAAACCAGGTGCTGTCGCACGTCATGCTGCTCGAGCTTATGAAACCCTCCTGCTCGTCAAGGATATGTTCACTTGGTGTGATGCTTTAGAGAAAGAAATGGGCTCTAAGGATTTCCGTATCCATGACACTGACCATTGGGAAGCTCCGGTTACTGGGCAAGGTGCAGGCATGACCGAGGTACCCCGTGGCTCACTCGGCCACTTTATCAAAGTTGCCGATCATAAAATCGAAAACTATCAAATGGTCGTTCCGACCACCTGGAATTTCTCGCCAAGAGATGACAAGGGTGTCCGTGGTCCGGTTGAACAGGCCCTAATTGGCGTCCCAGTTCCCGACCTCGACAACCCCGTCAATATCGTACGAGTAGTACGTTCGTATGATCCCTGCTTAGCCTGTGCAATTCATCTTATCGATCCTGTAACCAATGACATCAAAAGATTCCAGATTGGCTGGTAATAAAGGAGGAAAGGACATGGTTAACCCACTAGACCACCCACTATTCCAGCGTGTAAGCCACTGGATCAATCTAATCAACTTCTTCGTCTTAGGCGTCACAGGTTGGTTTATACACGCCCCTTTTCCCGGCATGCCAATGAGCCTAATCCGCAATCTCCACTTTGTCTTTACGTATTTTTTAATTATTAATGGGATTGCACGTTTTTACTACTCCTTTTTTGGACAATATAGAGATTATGCTGACATTTTATTCAATACCCAAGATCTAAAAACTATTTGGCCACAAATCAAGTACTATCTGTTCATCGGTAAGCATCCGAAAGTTGGGAAGTACAATCCCCTTCAGAAAATAGCCTATATTACCTTGCCGATCTTGACTGTCGCTCAGGCTATCACCGGAATCATACTCTACAAGCCTGAACAACTGTCTACTTTTGCTGGTTACTTTGGTGGTATAGCCGCTGTTCGCGGACTTCATTACGATTTTATGTGGTTGTTTATCGCCATAATTGGCATTCATGTTTATCTTGTCTTTACGGCGGCCTATGATCAGTTCTTATTTATGTTCTTTGGTAAAATGAGAAATCAGAAGGGAATGTAAGCATGGATTCACCAAAGATTATGGTGATGGGAGTAGGCAATATCCTCTTATCTGACGAAGGTTTAGGGGTTCGTTTTTTGGATGAACTCGCCAAAACACCACTCCCTGCCAATGTGGAAATCCTGGAAGGAGGTACAGCCGGACTTGAATTGGTCCACCTAGTTCAAGAAGTCGATTTTTTAATCATCGTGGATGCCGTCAATGCTAAAGCTGAGCCAGGGGCCTTGTTTCGTTTTCACCCGCACGATATTCAAGTATTCCCTGAACGCTACGAGGTTTCCTTTCATCAAATTGGCATCATTGAGGTTCTGACCATGGCTAAGCTGTTAGGGCAGGCTCCTCAAACCTTAATTTTTGGTGTTCAACCGAAAAGTTTAGAATGGGGATTGGACATCAGCCCGGAGATCCAAGCACTCTTTCCGCGTCTTGCGGAATTTGTTCTCCTAGAGATTGACTCCATTCAGCACGAAGGAAAATTCACTTCTACTTTGACCACTTAATGACTATCTATTAAATTTTTTTCGCACTACTCAACATTAAATAAAACACACTTATAAGGTACATATAACAATGCACCTTATAAGTGTGTTTCTCTCTACCGCAAACCTTTACGGGGGGAGCAAGGGGACTGTTCTCTTGCTTCCCCCGTATTTTTTTGACAACAGGCCTCCTGCAGATAGGGACACAAAGCATCGTGCCCCTACTGAAATCAAATGAATCAAACTTTGTGTTCCTTAAAGACCTCGACTTCGTGACGCAGCCAGTTCGTCCACGCTTGCAGTCCATTTCCATTGCGACAAGATACCTCGAAAATCTCGATTTCAGGATTGATGGACCGGATATCGTGTTTCATAGTCTCCATATTCACATCAGTCAACAGCTCCAGGTCCATTTTATTGAGGACAACTACTTTGGCATTGCGAAAGATCACAGGGTATTTAGACGGCTTGTCATCCCCTTCGACAATACTTAAGACAATGACCTTAAAAGCTTCTCCAAGATCAAAATCGGCTGGGCAAACGAGATTCCCAACATTTTCTATGATCATAAGATCCGTTGCCTGGCAATCAAATTCTGGCAAAACCTTACTTACCATTTTACTATCAAGATGACATCCTCCACCGGTATTGATCTGAATAACAGGAACCCCGTGAACGGCGATGCGGTCAGCATCTTTACTAGTAAAAATGTCTCCCTCGATAACCCCCACATTGAGCTCCAAGCCTAAATGGGGCAACGTCCTCTCGAGTAGTGTCGTTTTCCCTGCTCCTGGCGAACCTATTACATTAATGGCTAAACAATTATTCTTACGGAAATGGGTACGATTAACTTCGGCCTGTATATCATTAGAACTAAGCAAATTTGCCATCACTTCAATTTCCCGACGACCATGATCCATCTATTCAACCTCCAGACTTTCTAGTAAAAGTTCCTCTCCCTGAATCACTTCAATACCAGTATTTTGACAGTTTGGACAGAGAAAAAACATAGTTTCTACGGCGAACACATATTGACAATTCCGGCAACGGCCACGCACCGGCACACGCTCCACAATCAACTCTGCGCCTTCGCAGATGGTATCCTTGCTATAAGCTTCAAACGCCATGTTCAAGGCTTCCGGTTCTGCGTTTGTAAGTACTCCAACTTTAAGTTTGACCTGAAGTACGCGCTTCACTTCATGAAGAGAGAGAGTCTGTTCAATGACCTCAAATACTCCTCCCATTAAAGACAATTCGTGCAAATCATCCCTCCTCTATGTCAGAAGTAACTACTATTCTAATCTTATCAAATTTTTGTTTCGTATTTGTGCGGATGAGTTTTCTAGTGGATTTCAAACGTTTCGCTGAAACACACTTATACTATGACTAATTCGACAGGAAGAGTAAGTATCCTTTATAACCCCACCAAAATTCAGGACCTTCGACATTAGCAACGAGCCCCTAGTAAAATTTTCGCTGTCTTTCATTATGCGTTATACTATACTCTTTATCTGGATAATTATGTATATGACAAACATGTATAGACTTTTCACATATGGATAGCATAATAAATGAATTTAAAAACAACTGAAGAGGAGGAGGATGGCAAATGAGCCGTAATACACCTGAGGTTCCTGAATCCGAAAGACAGTTGGATAAACTTAAATGGGAAGTAGCTGAAGAACTGCATTTAGACGATGATATTGAAGAAAAAGGCTTTGCCAATATGACAACTCGCGAAGTGGGTCAAATAGGTGGAAACATGGTTAAAAAAATGATTACTTTTGCAGAGAAGGAAATGGCAGAACAGGGTGCCGATATAATGGACTAAATCTGAAGTTCAATTGACTATTAGTTTTAGACTGCCAAATAACGTGTCGGCCAACACGAAACTAATACTTCTGATTAGTATCAGAAAGGGGCGATCGTAACAAGACGAACGCCCCTTTTCTTATTTAGATATAGGTCTAATTCATATGTTTCTACAAAGCGAAACAATCTAAGCTTATTCTTCAACAAATGGAATCGTCAGAGGACCCAGTGGTAACACAGCAATACTCATGTTTTTACCATATTTATCAGTTAATTCGCTCAAAGTCTGCTCAATACTTTTTATCGGGGTCAGTTTTGCTATTCTAACGGAATCATCCGGCAAGGTTGAGTAAATGTATACTTCTGCCCATTCCTGAATCATCGCTAGTCTTTGGGCTTCCCACTGATCAAATATCTGAAAAGAAGGTTCATTGATCATTTCTAAGAGTTCACTTGGCGTGTCACGCATGTCTAATATCTTAACAAAATTGCCATGTTCAGGCATACCCTCAATACATTCTGCTGCACAAATAATCGTCCCGCCTTGTTTAACAATCATTTGTGCAGCATTCATACCTTTTACAGCCTGATATAAGTTTTGATCAAGCGGATAGCCAGAATTTGTCGTAATGACTACGTCAAAACGCTGATCACACTTAATCATGGCATGTTCTTTTACATAAGCACACCCAATTGCATGAGCTGCAACCAACTCGCCCGCGAAAACATTAGTGATCTCTTTTTTACCATTCAGTGCCACATTAAGAAGAAAATCCGGTTTACAAAAAGTGTTGACTTCTCTAGTCATCTCTTGAAGAGGATTATTCTCCAAGACTCCCCAAGTAGCCATCGGGTGCCCAATCATCTTGGCATTGTGAAACGTAAGAATAGTTTCGATACCCGCAATACCGGGCATTATTCCCTTAGGTCCTCCTGAAAATCCTGCGAAAAAATGAGGTTCAATGAACCCAGTGACAATTCTAAAATCAGCTTCGACATATTCTTTATTTAGGTATACCTCACAGCCAAAATGACTTGTTCCGAGGTGCGTAAGTTCTGATTTCTCGTGACAGTGATGGTTGATAATGCGAACGGTCTCTACAACCGTCTCCCCTAGCATCTCGACAAACTCTTCCCTAGTTTGATCACGATGGGTAGCTGTTCCATTAATAATCGTAACATTCTTTAAGGGGACATGAGGAATTTCTTCTAGTATCCAAGGAATCAATTTATGATTTGGAGTTGGCCTAGTTATATCACTAATTACAATGACTACTTTATCACTTGACTTCACCATTTCTCTTAGAGATCCGGTACCGATAGGATTGCGTAAAGCTTGCAATACAACTTCATGATCATTCTCTGGCACCTCCAAGTGGGTGGGTTCAATAATTCTCGCATGTTCAGGAACGTTAATACTCAATCCATTTTTTCCATAGGCTAGGATAACTTCCATTGTCACATCTCCCTTTAAATTAATTAAATTATAGTTTGAATATTAATAAAGATTCTCCCCAATTAACAAGTTTTTATCGCACTCTGTTCTCTTCCCATCATATCACATTGCCTGATGGTCTGACCAGTATATTTAATAAATTCAAACTACGCCTCCCGTTCCCTTAAGTAAAGGAAATCGCACAAAAACTGTTGTTCCTGCTGAACTGGACTCAACCTCAATGCGGGCACGATGCCTATCTGCAATATCATAACACATTGGCATTCCTAGACCCGAACCATTTTCCTTAGTCGTAAAGAAGAGAGTCCCCAGTTTTGATATATGCTCTGTGATAATGCCAGTTCCTTCGTCCATAACACTGAGAACTATAGTTTGATTATCTACAAAAGTTTTAATTCGAAGACACCCATCTTGGGGCATTGCTTCCAGGCCATTGCGAGTCAAATTTAACACCAGTTGAGTAATTTCATTGGAGTCAATATCCAGATTAGCTATGTCACCCAGCTCAAAGAGCAACTTTTTACCCTGATTAAAAGCATCTGCTTGTAGCAATGGGAATATGTTAATCAATAACTCATTTAAGTTTTGAGGTTTGAATTTAGCTTGCTTATGCCTACTTAGATACAAAAAGTCCGTAATAATTGAATTCGCTCTATCAACTTCATCTATCATTAGGTCAAATTGACTTTTATATCTAAGTAGCTCTGTTTTATTCTGTAGTAATTGAAGAAAGCCTCTTATGGTTGTCATGGGATTTCGAACTTCATGTGCAAGACCTGCTGACAATTGACGAATAACATTAAGACGTTCGTCCTTGGCTACTTCGCGTTCAATGAGGATTCTTTTCTCGAACTCTTCCTTCAATTTCTTTGTTCCTTCATCAACTATCTCTTGAAGAAAATGCCTTTGTTGTGCATTCAACACCCGCGTGTTAGTAATAAGCTCTGTAACATCTTCAAAAATTCCAATTGCACCTATGATAACGCCTGTCTCATTTCTTAATGGACATGTACTCCATATTGACGTTTTAGATACACCGTCTGGCCAGACAAACTCGAGTTCAAGCATATTATTTTCATCTCCACGCCAAGCTGATCTTTGGATGGGCATTTCCCTGGGCATTACAAGTCTACCATCTTGATAAACCTTGATTTCTGGTGGAGATGAAGACGAAAAAGAAAGACTCGACCAAGGCTCTATTCCATAGAATCTTGCAGCAACTGGATTATGGATTATCTTTTGACACGTAAAGTCTGTTGCAATAGAACATCCACAAGGCATCAACTCTGGAAGCTTCCAAAAAAAGTAATCACTCTGTTGCAAACTCCCTTTCAAATCGAACATTGATAAAAATCCCTCCCGTCACAACACAATCCTCGAAAAAGCCCGAGGTGGTTGCTTATATTTTCCATCACTTTACATTATTTGACATCTCTGTCTGAATTCCTCTAGGATTAAATATTAAATAATATTATTGAAAGAAAGAAGCGTCTTTTTCAGGGAAAAGTTTTCACTCTTATTTAGCGTTTTCTTTTTCACTTTAGTTTACCATTCACAAAACAAAGAACTACAATAATTTGATGATAGTCGTTCGTTTGTTACCTGGCGATATGGTAGGCGTACGAGCCTATCTCCACACTGTGACACATAAGGCATACTCCAGCAGTTTGACGAAAGTCGGATGAGACTTTCGCCACATTGCGACTTGTGACGCAGACTCCAGCAATGTGGATCCGAATGAGTGTAAACCCCGTCTTTCGACCCACAACACAACACAACACAACACAACACAACACAACACAACACAACACAACACAAAGGAAAAGACATACCTCGTAAGAGATAGTCTTTTCCTTTGTTTACCTGGCGATACGATAGGTGGACGAGCCTATCGCCACACTGTGACTTGTAACGCATACTCCAGCAGTGTGGATTCTACTTTGGCAGGGGCTTGCGCCCCAAGTATCATCGGCCCTAGAACGAAAGGCGAATGAGCCTTTCGCCACACTGCGACTTATAACGCATACTCCTGCAGTGTGGATTCTTGACTTCCGTGTTCGTGTATACGAAAGGCGGACGAGCCTTTCGCCACACTGCGACTTATAAAGCATACTCCAGCAGTGTGGATCGAACACGAAAAGCGGACGAGCTTTTCGCCACACTGCGTCCCGTAACGCATGCTCCTGCAGTGTGGGACCCAATACTGACCCACAACATAGAACACAGAAAGGACCACCTCGTTAGAGATGGCCCTTTCGTTTGTTTACCTGGCGATGACCTACTTTGCCAGGGGCTTACGCCCCATGTATCATCGGCCGTGATGGTCTTAACTTCCGTGTTCGAGATACGAAAGGCGAATGAGCCTTTCGCCACACTGCGACTTTTAACGCATACTCCTGCAGTGTGGATCGAGCGGGTGGAACCCCGGGGAGGAGGACTCT
>JARLHU010000043.1 GCA_031292095.1 Desulfosporosinus sp. | reverse complement strand
GATTTACCTGAAGAACGTCTTCTGCCATCATTCGGCTCCATTCCTCGGTTTCACCACTTGAACACGTTGTGCAGAATCTTCCTTTACATCGATACGGAACGATCCGTATATCATGGCAGCCCTCACAAACTAATATCTTAAACCCATTTTTGGGATTGCCACAATCTCGAAACTTCTCGACCTCTTTAACTACAATTGGTCTTATACGATCTCCGTACTTTTCGACAAATCTATCCCAGTGTCTCTCATTATCGAAAAAAATCTGCCTCAAAATGTTATTTTCCATAACTCCATTTTACCAAATCCGCAAGTAAAGGGGTACCCCAAAAACTTATACTTTCTGATACGTTTAAAAAAAATAGCCCTCACTGCGGAGGGCTAGATACCTCTATTTATTTAAGATGAAGGCCATTCAAAGGACTGAATTTTTGATATTGTTGGAATATTTATTTGACGGAAAAAAGCAATTCGTTCGTTGAAACGATCTTTATAATGAATCCAGTCTTTCAATTCTTTTTTCAACTTAGAAGAAAAGAAAACAAGACGTTCTTTTTTGTTTTTAGTAAAACGCAATACGACGACTTTCAATTCTCAGGTCAAAATTAGGATACTTCATAAATTCCTCCCCTATCATACTCATGAAAGTATGAAGGACGTGTTTAGCGAATAGAAAGTTTGTTGCTTTTAGTAAGTATAGTTTATTGGTTTAAAAGTCATTTTTTATGAGCATCAAAAAAGTTTATAGCACCTCTAAACCTTGAAGCCCATGGTATCACTGGACTAGCTTACTTTACTCATCACTCTTAACTTGTCGGCAAGAAGTGCTATAAATTCAGAGTTTGTTGGTTTTTGGCGTTCAATATTCATAGAATATCCAAAAATGCGTTTTAATGTATCTGTATGTCCTCGTTCCCATGCTAACTCGATCGCATGACGAATTCCGCGTTCTACCCGACTGGGTGCAGTATCAAATTTTTTCGCAATCCCAGGATATAGCTCCTTAGTTACCGCCCCCAGCAGCGAGACATCCTCCACTACCATCAAAATGGCATCCCGAATATATTGGTATCCTTTAACGTGAGCAGGAATCCCTATTTGATGCATCATCGTGGTGACTTCAACGTTTAAATTAAGTCCGTTACCCACTGATGTCACGATTGGAGAAGCTGAAGACAAATGAGCTGAACTGGACGATGGCATTTCCTGTGTCAAAGAGCGGATGCGTTTAGTGAGAATCTCCAAATCGAATGGTTTGAGAATAAAATAATCCACTCCGAGTATCATCGCCTGATGCGTGAGAGATTCCTGACCGAAAGCTGTTAACATGATGATTTTAGGACGTGTCATCGTTGAGCGAGTATTAATTCGCTCTAATACGCCTAAACCATCTAAATTTGGCATCACTAAGTCAAGAATAATCAAGTCTGGTTCCTGAGTTTGAATGAGTTCCCAAGCTTCTAAACCATTGTTAGCGACTCCAACAATGACTAAATCCTCTTGGTCTTGGAGATAATTCTGTAGCATTTGACATAAATTACGATTATCATCCGCGATAATTATTTTTATTTTTTTACCCATTCGACTATCATCCCGCCTTAACTGTATTCCGGTTTCACCTTGATTGCCTTTATTAGCGTTTCGCATCTCCGGTGCTTTTATTATACGTTAGAGTTGATGTCGAAATCGTAAATAATAAGGCAACTATGAAAAGCAGTCAATTTATCGATAAAGGCTTATCAATAACGGGTTTATGGATATTATTGGTATTTTATTTTTACCGCAAAATAGACCATGATTTTCCATATTGTGGTGAGGCCTTATTAATTTAAAGGATTATCGTGAATAACATCGAGTTTAAGCGCAATATATTTTTTATTGAGATCATGCTGATCTCTTTACCCCGAACATTTTGCATCTCTTTTTCGGTTAGTTTTAACTGACTAACCTTGATATCTGAAAGTCGGACCGAAATTAAATTGGGTGATATTCTTTAGATAATCAAAATATTGTTTGGACAATGGATCATTCAAATTAGAGTAAAATTATGGTAGATAACTTGCCTTTTAGTTTTCCACAATCACAAATTTCAATCCTTATCCAAGTAAACGCCCATTTCTTCTAGAAGTGGGCGTTTACTCACCCTTCAGGTGAAGTAGAGCCTCAACTGAAGCCCCATGACTTAATCTTTCTTTAGCAAAACAGCTTTACTGTACGGTAACACTCTTGAAGTCATAGTACCCTTGGGGATCAACGAGTACTCCTTTAATGTTGTCTTTGAGTACACAGTTGTTTACGTAAAAATATATCGGGATGATCGGCATATCCGTCATAAGAATCTTTTCCGCATCGTGCATAGATTGGATACGAACAGTTTGATCTCCAGTTTTCTTGACAGCGGCGATGTCTATATCATACTGGGCATTGGACCAACCAGTTTGGTTTACTCCGCCTTTAGTTACAAACATATCCATAAAAGTCATTGGATCGATATAATCGCCCAACCAACCAGCTTGAGATATATCATATTGGAGACTTTCCTGGGATTGCAGGTAAACTTTCCATTCTTGACCCAGCAACTTGACATTAATTCCTAAGTTCTTATGCCAAAAATCCTGAATTGCCTGAGCAGGAATCTGGTGGGATCCGTTCGTGTTGTACAGAATCGTCAAATCCGGGAAACCTTTGCCATCGGGATAACCAGCATCAGCTAATAATTGTTTGGCTTTGGCAATATCCTCAATGAAATAATTACCACCAGTTGTTCGGAAGTCTTTGCCAGGGGTAGCATCCGGGATTCCACCCGGCACAAAAGCAAAGGCTGGTACTTGACCACCTTTAAAGACATTGTCCACAAGGTCTTGACGGTTAAGAGCAATACTCAGTGCTTGGCGTACGCGGGGATCGTTCAATGGTTTTTTCGTAGTATTGATACGATAAAAATAGGTACCCAGTTGCGGAGCCTGTTTTAAAGTTCCGTCCTTTTTAAAACGCGTGATATCTTCAGGCGTTAGGTTATAATTGCCGTCCAATTGACCTGCCTCGAAAGCGGTCGTGGATGCTTTGCCATCTTCAACCAAGTCAAAATCTAACACTGTCAATTTAACGTTGGCAGCATCCCAGTAATTGGGGTTTTTCAACAGAACTATTTTGTCATTATGGCTCCAAGACTTCATTGAGAAGGGACCATTGCTCACAAAGGTTGCTGCCTCAGTGTTCCAGTTCTTATTGGCTTGAACATTCTTTTGATCGACTGGAAAGTATATTGGAGCAGCCAGTAATGATTTGAAAAATGGACACGGGGCTTCTAAGGTAACTTCTAAAGTTTTCGGATCGACTACCTTAATGCCCACATCCTCGGCTTTGGCCTTGTTCCCATTATAGGTTTCCCCATTTTTAATATAGAACATCTGGTAAGAGAAAGTCGATGCCGCTGCAGGATCCAAAGCATGTAACCAGGAAGCTTTAAAATCAGCCGCGGTTAGCGGATCCCCATTGCTGAATTTTGTATCTTTCATCTTGATCGTGTACACCAAGCCGTCAACGGAAACATCCACGCTACTGGCAATCGCTAGTTGGGGAAGATTGTCCTTGTCTAAACGCATCAAACCTTCGAACATGTTCAACTCGATGATCGCTTCGGGAACACCATCAGAAATTTGAGGATCAAGTGTTTTTGGTTCAATTCCAAAGTTAAAAGACATTTTCATTTCTTTGGCAGCAAGCGTTCCGCTTGGGTTGGTTGCGAAACCACAGCCCGTAACCACTAACCCTAGAATTAGGGTAATAGCAATAACGGCCGTAAGACCTCTGTTTCTTTTCACTTTCTTTAGCCCTCCTCATGTATTTCAAATATAGAATACTATTACCTGATGTTATTCTATACTTGATTTAATTTTTTCTGCTTGCGTGAAAACCATCCTTTTTTTGTCGAATTATCTCGGTATATAAATACTTAACGATCTTTCTTAACAAAGAGAGAACACAGCCTTCCAAGTCAGGAATAGCCGTGTTCGATGAATATCATTCGACATCTGGAAATTTCAATAGTCCTCAGGCACATGTTTAACCGGATGGCAAATTAGATCACGAGAGGTTGTTCATTCGCTTAATTCGTACAATACGCCAACCCTTTTCCGTTTGCTTTAGATTGATAGAAAACGTTACATTCTGTACGTCTTGAACTGATGATGTCCAGTAAACGCGTACCACTACCGCTTGGGAATTAGCCGAATCTAAATCCGAATTCATAAACTCTACTTTTTGCAAGGACAATAACGGATCTTTATTCAACCTAGTTTCCCAAGCACTAAACTCATTTTCGTCAGACGAACCCACAGGTAAACTTAATAAATCGCGGGCGAGGTCAGTTTGGCGGAGATCCATAAGCGCCCAAAAATGTTGAATTGTCGAACGTGGAGAGTTCCCGTAATGAGCTTCCGATAGTGCTGAAATCACTGTTTGCGGCGTTTTGACGGTGATTAATGTGAATAAACAGAAGAGTGATAACCCAAGTACCCATACATAACGACTGTGACGCATAAATTCCCTCCTTGCTTGTCTTTACTATACATTGTAGGAGGGAACAGCCCAATTCATACCACTTTAGCCAAAAACTTTTCTTAACACATTAAGTACAAACTCAGGTAACCGAACGTAATATATTCGCATAGACCCCTTCCTCCTTTTCATCCCTTTAAAATCCTACACTCAATTGTAATGTATGCAGACAAAATTGCGAATGCCCTCTTAAATCACTTGGTAATTCTTTACTGCCTCTTCAAGTTGAACAACAAGAAGACGTTCTTCATCTGTATTCGCCGTAAAATAGAGACGACCAATTATGCCCGTAATCACTTTAAGTACATCCTCCAAAACCAACGACTCTTTCATAGCCAATTGAGCACTTGTTTCAATTAAAGCAATTCCAAATTGATGTCCCACTCCATCCTTCACCATGCGAGTGCAGCTTTTTCCTAACAAACGCATAACCATAGAGGCTTCTTGAGCATCCAGTTGGCGAACCACATCAATTGTTGTCGTTAATCCTTGAACCATGCGTAATCCTACACTATTCCAACTCACTTGTTGATTATCCATCATACACATCCCCCTTAGATCACTTCCATGCCCTACTATATGCCTCATCCGTGCTAAGGGTGAAAAAACGAGCAGGGAAGGTGAGGTACTTGTGGGACACAGCTCGACTCCAACGAACGCAAGGGGACGTTTTCGTTTGCCATACATTTCATATGTATATGGCAAACAAAACGTCCCCTTGGCTTCCACGAATTCAACTATGCTCCGAAGCAAGACTTAACATTCCAAGCCCGCGGGACGCAGAATGCAACCAAGAACCGTCCCCAGTTGCATGCCCGACCCCAGAGACAAGACGGTGCACATGAAATGTGCCGTCTCCCTAAAACCTCGTCGCCCAACACGAATTCTCGACTGTCTCCAAAGCAGGACTGAACATTCCACGTTCCACGTTCCTAGCCCGGGACGCAGTATGACACAGCGCGACGTCTTTACGCAAGCAGACTAGCAAACTTCCGTTCAAGCGTCCGACCCCGAATACGGGGCAGCGCACAAGGTCCCTTCTCGCCATCCCTGGCTACAGGGACACTCGGCCATCCATGGCCAGCGGATGTGCGCTGCCGCCAGTGAGCCAAGGTCCCCTCTCGCCATCCTTGGCTACGGGGACACTAGACCATCCATGGTCGTCGGATGGCTCATCTGGCGGGCACCCCGCTCCCCAGAGCAGGCGCTTGAACGGTTAGTTTGCTCTGCGTCGTAAGACCGAGCGCTGTGTCATACAAGTCCCCATACAAGTCCCCAGCTATTTCCCCAACTTCGGCACCTTAAACGTTGACACCATTAAAAAGGCTAAAATCATCATGCTCGTGGGATAAATATACCAAGGCATCATATTTCGCAAAAACATTAACAGAGCCATGAACCCTCCTGCAAAGGTAATGGGAACCCCTACAAAATAGGTTGTAATATTGAGCATATTAAAACGCGCCAAACGGACGGCACCACATAAAGCAAAAGCTACAGCAATGCCTAAACCTACATACCTGACAAACAATGATTGTTGAGGTTGTAAAATTGCTTGATAGGTAAGAATTGCAGGTGCTACCCCAAACGAGACTAAATCACTCAGCGAATCAAGTTCCTTGCCAAAATCTGAGCTTACGGAAAGCCGACGTGCGACCTTTCCGTCCAAACTGTCCATAAGAACAGAAAGCAGAATCATTGCTGCTGCCAATGTGAAATTACCTTCTATGACCCAAATAAGGGCGAAAAAACCAAATAACAAATTAGCCAAAGTAAAGATGCTCGGGATCATGCGAGCAGGAATCGGACTCCCCCTCATTCGACATTCACCCTTCCTATTACGCTTACTCCTCCACGCACCTTATCCCCAGGACTAACCATAATTTCAACATTTGTTGGTACAAAAATTTCTGTACACGAACCGAACTTGATTAAACCGAACCTTTCCCCTTTGGACACGATGTCTCCTTTATTAACCCAACACACAATCCGGCGAGCAATAAATCCAGTGACTTGAGTCACTAAAATTTGCAAGTGTTTATTTTGGATTCCGACATAGTTTTTCTCATTTAACTCAGAAGCATGACTTTTAAAGGCCGGAATCATCTTCCCCGGTCGATAAGCTCGAAAGGCAATTTTACCGACCATCGGACTACGATTAACATGAACGTTAAATATACTTAAAAAGATACGAACACGTATGCTTTCTCTGTTAAGAAATTGGTCTTCAAAAACCCTTTCCACATCCATAACAACTCCGTCAGCAGGGGAAACTAACGATAATTCGTCAGTTGGAATATCTCTTTCAGGGTTACGGAAGAAAAATGCGATAAACAAGAAAACGACACCTGGTAAAATAACCAGCCACGGCCAAGCCCAGTAAGCTAAAACCATGAGAACCGCAAAGATCGCCAGATATAGCCATCCATCACGAGAAATGGGATATTGTTTCACCTAAAACTTAACCTCCTCCCTTGATTTTCTCTAGTTTATCATTTTTATGACGATTATAAAAGCTCTTAGTCTAATTCCCTAGTGTTCCACTCTTCGATTTTCCGAAGAACGAGCGTATTTTCTCCTCGGACATGGGTTTGAATTGGTAAGGAGCTCAAAAAAACTCTGCCATAATATTTCTCAATCGCTCGGTCGTCAAGTAAAATAACAACCCCTCTATCCCCCTTGGAACGAATAAGACGGCCAAACCCTTGTTTAAACCGGATAACCGCTTCAGGTAGAAAGAGTTCTTGAAAGGGATCACGTCCTTGAGATTTTAGGAATTCTGAGCGAGCCTCAATTAAGGGTAACGTAGGTGGCCAAAAGGGAAGTTTAACCAAGATAACACAAGATAATGTATCCCCCGGAAGATCAATTCCCTCCCAAAAACTATTCGCACCTAATAGGACACTCTTTGGGTTTCTCCTAAAGGCTTCGAGCAGTGTGCTACGTTCGCCGTGTATTCCTTGGGCCAAAGTTTCAATGCCGATTCGTGCCAATCTCGGATTTAATGAGGCATAGGTTTCACGGAGTAATTTATGAGCCGTAAAAAGGACTAAAGTCCGACCCTTCATGCGCTCTGCGACTTCAAAAATAAATTCTGAGAGCTCCCTTGCTTTCTGCTCGTCCGAATTTTGGTGGTTTAGGCCCTTCTTGACAACAAAGAGGCGCATCTGCCGTTCATAGTCAAAAGGTGAATCAACCTGAGCCGTAATTGTCGCCTTCGGTAAACCGATATCTCGCAGAAAATGCACAAACGAATTGGAAATACTCAAGGTAGCCGAGGTTAAAATTACAGAATCAAGGCGGGAAAATATTTTTTCTTTAAGGATATCACTGACTTCGATCGGAGAAGTCTTTAAATAAAGTCTGAAATTTTGTTCTAGCCAGGTCACTTGTTTAGGATTATTCACGTCCGAAACCAGGTTCAGAGTGTCCAGAAGGGCTTGTAACTCTCTTTGATGACCTGCTAATACGTAGTTTAACTCTTCAACCTCATCTGCGTCTTCTCCACTAAAAGTGCTTATCAAACTTTCAAGGACAGTAACCAAGGCTTTAATTCGTCCAAACAAGTTCTCGATTTGAACATTAAGCCCTTTCCACCATATTTGGGTTGCATGGCTTGCGACAAAGCGAAACGTACGCTCAGTTCCCAATATTATCGACAATAACTGGAACATTTCTTCCGCTTGTTCCAAAATCAGATGACAAATTTCAGGAATATTCTCCAACCTTTTCTCAAATACATCCCAAGGTACAGACGGCACAACGTGAGCAAGTGACCCTAAGCGTTGTTTAACCGTTCCATAAAAATCCGGACCTGACAGTCTATAAATATTATCAATAATGCGGGTAACATTGTCTAGACTCAGATCCGAACCGAGATGCTGGAGCGCAGTTTGGTAGATTTGATGGGCCTCATCAATGACCAACTGATGATATTCCGGCAAGACATTATAGTCTGTCTTAATATCGGAAAAAAGCAAGGAGTGATTCACGATCAAGAGATCAGCCTCTTCTGCTTTCTTGCGGGCTCTTTGTAAAAAGCAAACGCCTGCTTTGGAACACTTTCCAGGAATACATGTCTCATTATCCGCACTTAAACTAGGCCACAGTTGCATGAGTCCAGGAACCTTCGAGAGTTCCTGCAAATCCCCAGTTATAGTTTCTCTTAACCAAACAAGGATACTCAAAACAGCAAGGCTTTGTTCTCCATCTGGTATATCTCGTGGATTAACCAGACATCCCTGCCATTTCTTCAAACAACAATAGTTTCCTTTACCCTTCAAGACAGCAACGCGGAATGAAAAGGGCAAAACGTTCTCCAAAATTGGAATATCTTTTTTTTGGAGTTGTTCCTGAAGGGGAATGGTATGAGTCGCTACCACGACCTTTTTACCGGTCTTGATTGCAGACCATAAGCTCGGAATTAAATATGCAAACGATTTCCCCGTCCCTGTTCCGGCTTCAACGACCACATGTTGAGAAGAGGTAAGACCTTCTGCAATCAGTTTTGCCATTCTCACCTGACCTGGTCTGCTTTCATAACCGGGTAAATTTCGTTCAAGGATTCCTCCTGGAGAAAAACTATCGACAACCCAGTCAATTGAGCGAGGAATGTTAGCCGTTGAAGTTTGACCCTGCGCAAATAAACCCTCAAAAATGGGGGCTAGGACAAGATCCGTTCGAATCTGACGGTCAGGAAAACGCCGAGTTATCTCCTTATACGCTCCGTCAATAAAACTTCTTCCCGCCCACCCTTCAAGAAAGCTCTTAGCTTGATCGTAAAAGCTGAGATCAAATCCCAGACCCTTCGTGCTACAAGCCTCAAAGAGTTTCCAGGTTAACCAAGCATTCGTTTCCGACCGGTGAAACTCGGATCCGTTTCTCAAGACGAGGGCTAGCTTCTCTGCTAAGTAAGCTAACTGGTAGTGATGCACAGTTGGAAAAAAGATGCGAGCTAGTTCCAGCGTATCCCATTGGGGTTGTTGAAACTTGACCTTTAATTTTTTTTCCAAGCTAGAGATGCTAAACGATACATGGTGTGATACAAGATCAGCGTCCTCGAAGAAATCCAATATTTCTTGACGATGCTCAATGAGTGGTGTCGCCTTGACAAGCTCCTCCGCCAGTATACCCGTGAGCATCAAGATTTTACCGGTTATTTCTTGCTCAATCTGAACAAGAAAGTGACATGATTCTTGAATCTGTCCATTACGGATTCTGAGTGCAGCGAATTCAATAATTTCATCCTGCTCAACCTCTAAGCCCGTTGTCTCCACATCAAAAACCACGATGTCTTTGCGCACAGTTTTGACCCCTCTCTTGCTGCCATTGTACACCATTATAACGAATGGAATCAACGAAAAAGCAGGATTCAAGCATTTTGTAGCGAATAACCTATATAGCAATTAAATTGCTTGTCGACAATATGGTTAGGAAGAAGGATACCTCATTGTTGTCCAAACGAATGATTTCCAGATTCGGACTAAGCCTTGCTGTCCTTATCTCAAGTTTGTTCCTTAGCGGTTGTTCAGAAAAACCCTTTTTAACACAAGATGGTTCGTACGTTATTGTATCTGTTTCACCTTCCGGAAATACTCATTCGGAGCTCATCGACTTGCCTTGGAACACGAATATGGCTATCATGCAGAAATTGCTTTTGGAGTCTTCTTTTGTCTTGAGTGATCTGCATACCCCTAGCGCTCTTAAATCCTCCGATCAAGACCTTCTGGGGGCGACGACAAGTCTACAAGCCAATTTCCCTGAATCGAAGCGCATGACGTTTGTCGTAGATGAACATGTTCTTACTCTTGATGTCCAATCAGTTCAAATTGAAGTTGAAGGAGCAAGTGTGGGACAGGTTATCATTAATCGGACTATAATATTACAGGGTATCAATGACCCTAACTTACAACCTGCCTTTAAAGCATTGACTGATATGTTACATGATAAAAATTATAAAAAAGAAGTTGCTTAAGGCAACTTTTCTTTTTCATGGTTGTCTTAAAATAGTTGCACTTTTGCACCCCAAAACTTATACTTTCTAATATGACGATGAGTTACCTATTTCATTTGTATATTTAGAAACCATCTGGGTTTAAAGGGGAAACAACAAATGATATTTTTGCTAGACAATTATGATTCTTTCACCTATAACCTCTATCAATACTTTGGTGAGCTTGGAGAGGAGATCATTGTCAAACGTCAAGATGCCTGCACCTTAAAAGATATTGAAGAAATGCATCCTGACCTGATCGTGATCTCACCTGGTCCCTGTACTCCAAGTGACTCCCCATTATCCTTAGCCGTCATAGAACACTTCATGGGGCAGATACCGATTTTGGGAGTGTGTCTCGGACATCAGGCCATCGGACAATTCTTTGGTGGAAAAGTAGTCCGGGCGAAGCGTCCTATTCATGGAAAAACGGTATCCATTCATCATGACCAAGAGGGTGTCTTCAGTAACCTTGCAGATCCTTTAGAAGTGACCCGTTATCACTCGCTGATAATAGAACGTGCTACCCTTCCTGAGGAACTAATCATTACTGCCGAAGCGACTGATGGTGAAATCATGGGCATCCGACATAAAACGTTACCCATAGAAGGAATTCAATTCCACCCGGAAGCCATTTTAACCCAAGCCGGACATCAATTATTGAAAAACGCAATCAGTAATGCCAAAATGTGGCATGTTCAGAATGCTCCCTCTTCATGGATCGTCAAGCCGCTCTCCATTGAAATTCCACCTTACCTCTTATTCTCCGCCTTTAAAGAAGAAACCTCGCCATTTTTTTTAGATAGCGGAAACGATTATAAAGAGCTGGGCGGTTATTCTTATATGGGTTCATCCCCTTTTTTAGAAGCTACTGCCTATTCTAATCAACTTGAACTTTTTTGGCCGAACCGCTCGCATCGGGAACTTATCCCTCTGGAAAAATCCGAATGTTTCGACTTCCTTAATAATGCCCACAGCAAATATCACGCACTTCATTCACCCTTTCCCTTCTCCGGTGGAGCCGTAGGTTTTTTAAGTTATGATCTTAAAAACGAGATCGAATCCCTTCCGAACTCCGCCGAAAATGATTTAAAATTACCTCTTTGGCGTTTCGCTTGGTATGACGGGATCGTTATTTATGATCACTCGCAGAGAAACTATTGGCTCACAGCCTGCGGTATTGACGAAGACGGAACCTGTCATACCGATTTAGCTCAAGCTCGTATCGAGCGTTTAGAAAAAATCCTCTACACTTTTGTTCCTGAGCAACTTTCTGAACTAGAAGCCTTTGATGATCTAACTAATCATCCCCACGCAACCATAAACCCCAGCGTCTCGCATGAACAGTATTTAGCTGATTTAAAACGCGTGATTGATTACATTTATGCCGGGGATATTTACCAAGCCAATCTCACCCAACGTTTTTCCATGCCTTGGGAAGGGGACGCTTGGCAACTTTATTCTCAACTTCACAGACAAAATCCCTCTCCCTTTGCTGCTTTTCTACCTTACCCGGATTTTCAAGTACTTTGCAGTTCTCCCGAGCGGTTTATTCAAATTCTGCCGGATGGGAAAATCGAAACCCGTCCGATTAAGGGAACGCGTCCCCGTGGAAATTCGCCGTCGGATGATCAGTTGCAAGCAGCTGAGCTTCAAAATAGTCCGAAGGATCGTGCCGAACTGACTATGATTATTGATTTAGAACGGAATGACCTAGGGAGAATTTGCGAATTTGGAACCGTCAAAGTCCGAGATTTGATTGCCCTTGAAAAATACCCGACTGTCTGGCATCTCGCTTCAACTATTACCGGACAACTATTAAAAGGGCTAAGGCCCAGCGATATTATCCAAGCAATTTTTCCCGGTGGATCGATCACCGGTGCGCCCAAAATTAGAGCCATGGAAATTATTGAAGAAATGGAACCTTACAAACGCGGATTATATACGGGCAGCATTGGTTATATGGGCTTTGATGGCGCTTGGGACTTGAATATTGTCATCCGCACGATCTTTTTAAAAGACGGACAGGCGTTTATTAATGTCGGCGGAGGTATTGTCGCAGACTCCATACCCGAAAGTGAATATTATGAAACGCTCGATAAAGCAAAAGCCCTCTTTAGGGTTTTGAAAGGACATCTTAGATGATTCCTTGTGAAACATTATTATCCCATGACCGCCTGGCTTTATTTGGGTTTGGAGTTTTCGAAACGCTCCTCATCACTGAAGAAGGGCCCTTATTCGTTGATCTTCACTGGCAGCGCATGAGTCAGGGAGCTGATTTTCTCGGGCTCAAGCTGCCAGATAAAAATGAATGGTTGAATCAAGTCCAGGAATTTATCGAACAAAACCTTAGTAACCTTCCTTGGGCACTTCGCGTCACGCTAAGTGGTGGGGCTCCCCTTGCCAATCTCCCCTCCACGCTCCTGTTCCACAAGCGCTTAATTCCCTACACGCCCGCCCAATATGCCCTAGGGATACGACTCCACCTCTTACCATCCCCACGCAATGAGCAGTCCCCGTTGGTCTCAATAAAATCTACCAATTATCTGGAAAATATTTTGGCTAAGGAAGCTGCTAAACTTCAAGGTGCCGAAGAAGGCGTGTGGCTTAACACCAAAGGATATCTTGCCGAAGGAACGATGAGCAATCTTTTTTTTATTAAAGATGGGACACTCTTTACCCCTTCTCTTGCCAGTGGCTGTCTGCCTGGCACGCGTCGTCAAATTATTCTTGGTTTAGCTCGCTCTCTGCAAATACCCACTCATGAGGACTTGTACCCGTTATCAGACTTGTTGATCTCCGATGAAATCTTCATGACGAATGCCCTCATGGGGATAATGCCAGTTCGTCAAATCGATGATATCCCCTTCCCGACCGCCAAAAAATCAGTAATGCGAGTTCTTGAAATAGCTTATAAGAATTTGATTAAACACACCTAACCTGCTCAAGTGCCTCCCAAGTTTCAATATAAAAGAGGTGCCCTGGTCTTACCCTTGGCACCTCTTTATTTACTTAATATTTTTCTTCAAGAACCTCAAACATTTGTGGCGTCGCTGATTTAAATGCTTTATTTTCGCCAACCGTATCTGCCCAACTTTCATATGCAGAACGGGTTTCCCATTTCGAGAAAAGCATAATGTCTGATGTATTGTTTTGTTTATTGACTGAAGCAAATTTGAATCCTTCAATATCGTTGACGGACTGAATTCCTGTACGAACTTCTCCTAAAATTCGGTCTGCATCTGGACCGTTAAACGTATGAATAACTGTTAGCATTATTAACCCCCTCTAATAATCTTATTATTTTCGTTTTTAGTTTACCCTAAACGCCGTTATAATATGTATACAATCCACCATGTGAACTATTACTTTACAAATAGCATAATTTAAGATGAGAAGACTTAAAAACCGGGATTACAGATATTTATACCTAACTCCACAGGCGGTATAACGCGCTCAAAAAGCCAATCGTATTATTTAACAAATCATGGTATACTGGAATTGATCGTGATCAGTACTTATTTAGAATTGCACAAAGGGGGATTATTTTTAATGAAGTTTAATTATTTACGTACAGATTTCCCTAATGGCCGTTCACACATATTGATGCAGGATTCTGAATCTCCTAATCCAGAACTTGTTCATTTTGTAATGGTTTTAAGTAATAAAGGAACATTGTGGGTTGATGTTTTTTGGCCCTATGATGTAGAATCTGAAAAATATACAGGAAAAATCTCGGAACAACAATTTTGGCAAACCTTCCGCGAATGGAGATTACAGGGTATTCGTCTTGGTGATAGTGGAAAAGTGGCCGAAATGTTAGCACGAAGGCGCTTATCGAGAAAGCGAGAAAAGGAAGCCCTCACAAGCTAGTAATAATGTATAAAAAGCGGCTATTGCCGCTTTTTATTTTGCTTTCGCCTTTTCCAGTTTATAAATGAAGGCTAGGATCTCAGCCACTGCACGGTATAACTGGGGTGGAATTTCCTTAGTCAGCTCTACCTGCAACAATGCTTCCACAAGCACCTCATTCTTTTGGATGGGAATCCCTTCTGTTTCAGCGGCTTCGATCATTTTCCGAGCAATTTCCCCTACCCCTTTAGCCACAATACGAGGTGCCCCTGTTTGGTCATAAACTAGAGCGGCGGCCTTCCCTATTTTCTTCTTCATCTCTGAACATCAACTCCACTTCGCCTCTTACCTCGCAGGAAATTTTGAAATTCTATGTTCTGGTCTAGATCTCCCGTTTCGACTTTGGTTAAATTAAAACCCAGCTTGGAAAATTCCTTCTTTGTTTCAGGCATAACCCCCTCGAGGAGTTGAGGCAGGTTTGGGAGGTTACGGGTGAGAACCCGTAAAGTAAGTGAATCCTGATTGAAGAACGCATCAATTCCAATCTCGCCAAGTTGCTGGGTTTCCAGCTGGATTGCCACACGACAGTGTTGTTCATCCATTTTAGGTCCTTTACGAGCGCTTTCAATCGCAATTTGTACCGGCACAAATTGCCCCTGATTTAATAACGGCAGATGGAGTAACATAAAGGCATTAGTTAGGGCGCCTGTTTTAAACCAAAGTTGTTGTCCGGTTATCTTTTCAAGCAAATGAGTTAAAGACCCCTGCGGGTCATAGAGGTCTTGACCTTCTTGTTTCTCAATGCCCTCGAGGAGCTTGAATTTGAAGGTTTCTCTGAGACTGTTCTTTTCAATTTCCTTAGCCGGGGAATCTAATTTTAGCATCTGTTGTATACGCTGTTCATAATTGAGGCCAAGACTTTTTAAACACTCTACGAGCTTCTCCGCTCCGTTTCCTTCGGACAACTCATCCCACGCTGGAATAGCTTTTCGCAAGTTTACTAGAGATTCGTCCGTCATTGCCCCTTGGATATTCTGTAACAAAGTACCTAAACTGTCTGTATTCTCAGTAGGAAATGTTTTCAGAAGGGTAATGATGTCCTGATTAATAGGCAATCCTCTTTCTGTAAGTTGCTGAAACTGTTGAGGAATCACGGGAATATCCGCTTGACTGTCCAGCAAAGGTTCGCGTATCAGGAGTAAGCTTCCCTCTTTTGTATCCCCTACTTTAACCCAGAACCTTTCCCCCAATTCGGTTGAAGTTTCCAAAAGCGCGAACATGTCTTGCCCTTTTACCCGTATGATTCCTTCACCGTCCTCTGTTTTCTGAACAACCTCCACGAGCAATCGCTCACCAACTCGCAATTGATTAAGTGCTATTCGATTAAGCGACCCCGGCGTTAATATGCCACCTACTTCCATATGACAGACCCTCCAGACATAGATATTATATATTTACCACGAAAAGCAGCTTAGGATAATTATTTGTCCTAAACTGCCTTTATTTTTGCCATGGATTTTTGAACTTCGCTTTGGCGTCTTGGATCTTGGCGTTTTCCAGTGACTTCTTTAAATGACGTAGGGCTTTGAGAGTAGCAAGGTCCAAGCAATCAGCAAGATTCGGAGAATCTTGGTCTCCATAGTTAGGTATATTAGCGTTTTTATAGGAGCGCTTTTTGGAGCGAGCAAGGCTTCGAGTGGAAGTCTTTTTCTCCTGTCTAGGTTTCGGTTTTTGGGGGGTGTTGGGTAACTTTTTCCCTGAAGTTGATTGCAAGT
The DNA here is from genome assembly GCA_031292095.1 of Desulfosporosinus sp. Lineage (GTDB taxonomy): Bacteria > Bacillota > Desulfitobacteriia > Desulfitobacteriales > Desulfitobacteriaceae > Desulfosporosinus. The sequence continues at coordinate 14,678 of JARLHU010000043.1, read as the reverse complement.
TACTTTCAGATAGAATCCGAGTTACCGGTTGGGGAGAATCTGAGGGGAATTCTTTCTTGACCCATTCCTGAACACAAACCGGATTTTTGGTTACTACAAATACCTCTTGAATTGAACCATTACTTTTAAGCAACAGTTTACATCCTGTTTGAGTCTCATATTTATAGACAATTCCACGTTCTGAGGAATGACTAACGTCAATAACGCCAGGAATAATGTCAGTTACTTCCGATAAACGGCCTAAGCTTTCAAGCCATAACAAGGCATTCTGAATGATGCCATGTTCACGTTTCACCTTATTCCTGCGATATTTCAAATCTTCCACCGACTTTCAAAAGTACAGATGTTTTGCTTTAATCTGCCCTTGCTGGATATCCAATAACCCAAAGGAATATTGGGGCTCACGCCTTTTGTCCGTCGGAGATCCTGGATTAAATAATAGAATGCCGTTTCGCCATTCCATAAAAGGAGTGTGACTGTGGCCAAAAATAATCAAATCAACGGGAGTATCCTTAAATTGAGCATAGGCACGTTCTGGCGTGCTGTTTCCCTTGCCCACATTTCCATGGACTAACCCGATTCTCCAAGCCTCACATTCAATCACATCTCGATCAGGTAAAGAAACATCCCAACCATCACAGTTCCCCCTCACTGCTCGGACCGGTGCAATGCAAGCTAACTCCCCCAACAAGCCCATGTGTGTCAAGTCACCAGCGTGAAGGATCATATCAATTTGAGTTAGGTGTTCCCAGACAAAACGGGGAAGAGATTTACCCACTCGCAAATGAGTATCTGACAATACCGCAATACGCATTTGGTCACCTCTTGGTTTCTAATTGCCCCAAGGGCAGATTAGGGGCGAATCGTTTTTAAAACATGGTAATAGGTATCCCGTTCAACAGCCTCTAAACCCAGTTCATGAATCATCTGAATAAGCTGTTGTTCGCTTTGCATTTGAGGACTGGTTGCACCTGCAGTATGATAAATCTTCTCTTCGCGCACAACCCCATCAAGATCATTGGCACCGAAAGTCAGAGCCATTTGTGCTACCTGAGGACTGGTTGACACCCAATAGGCTTTAATATAACGGAAATTGTCTAAAATCAAGCGTGCGACAGCGATCACTTTCAACGTCCGAAGTGCACTCGCTTGAGGAACTTCTTCAAATTTAGTATTTTGGGGATGAAAAGCGGTCGGTATCAACGCATAAAAGCCCTGTGTTTCATCTTGTAGACCTCGTAAAGCCAACAGATGATCGATCAATTCCTCGTCCGTTTCGATCAGACCGTAAAGCATATTGGCATTGGTAGGTATTCCCATCTGATGAGCACTCCGGTGAATCTCTAACCAGCGTTTTCCGCTTAGTTTTCCGGGACAGATAATTTCACGAACCCTTGGGCTAAAATTTTCCGCACCCCCACCAGGTATAAAACTGAGCCCTGCGTCCTTAAAGGTAGTCAGGATTTCTACAATAGATACCTTCTCCATCTGGGCAAAAAAATCATATTCTGCGGCGGTAAACGCTTTAAGACTGACTTGAGGAGCACGTTCTTTAATTTTTCTAATCATATCTAGGTAATATGAAAAAGGGAGTTCAGGATGGATGCCCCCGACGATATGAATTTCTGTAACACCTTGAGCGGCGAATTGCACAGCTTTAGCAACCACCTCTTCAATCGACATTGTATAAGATCCCTTGTCTCCAAGGTCTTTACCAAAAGCACAAAGCCCGCATCGTACTTTACATACATTACTATAGTTTATATGGGCATTATTATTAAAGAATACCTGATCACCGGTCAAAGCGTGTCTCCGTTCATTCGCTAGGTAACCCAGACCAAGTACATTGGTTGTTTGTAAAAGTTGGAGACCGTCCTTACGATTAAGCCGTTGTTCATTGCACATTTTTCCATATATGTCTTCTAATCCATTTAAAATTGGATCAAATTCCACGTCTGACCCTTCTTTCCCATAATTGTTATTATTTCTATTATAACATAATTCTTGAATTTCCAGAAAAGATAATGAACAGTAAAAAAGGACTATAAGCGTCAAACACACTTAAAGTCCTTAAGTCCTTCTGCTATTAGTGATCATTTATTAGTGATAATATTTCATAGTTTGGCGTTGGCGCTTGATAGCCTTACGTACCTCATTTGCAACGCGCCATGTTTCTGGTTGGTGAGGCGTCATTAACTCTAGTTTACCGGACCGTTTATCGATTAAAATATCGACTGTTGGCTTACGTCCCTCAACTTTCTCTCCTGGGTGTAAAATATCAATCCCAATTTTATGTTGATCATATTGCGGAGGAACGAGGTAATTCAAAACTTCTGCGGTAGCATCCATTAATTCCACAACTTGTTCTTGGGGATAACCTTCTCTTAAAAGAATATCTCGCACTTGATTTAACGGATGTTCTAGCGTGAGCAGCATCTGGGCGCGTTGCACTAAATTATAATCGATGTCCATGACGCCACCTCTTTTTTTATTTTTTTCTAATGCCTTTTCATTTTTCCCTCAACCTTTCTAATGAATACTGATACATCTTAACGGAAATTATAGTTTTTTCTATCCTTGTTAGATTAAAACTTAGGAGGATTTATATGACAAAATTATTTTCATTACCTTTTCTTGTTGCCGCCATCTCGGGTATCGCTATGGCGATACAAGGCACCATAAATTCATCCTTAAGCCAAAAAACATCTCTACTTTCTGCTACACTCCTTGTCCACATCATCGGTACGCTTGTCGCTCTTATAGCTGTTCTGGCCTGGCGATCCCCTCTTTTGAAATACCATTGGGTTTCTGTTCCTTGGTATCTATATCTTGGTGGCATACTCAGTGTTCTTATTGTTGGGCTTGTTGCTGTAAGCATTCCAAAAATAGGCGTGTGTAACGCCACCACTGCGATTATCATAGGTCAGGTTAGTATGGCAGTTCTTATCGATCATTTCGGCTGGTTTGGTATGAACCGCCTATCTTGGACTCCATTTCAACTCATTGGAATTGCTTTATTTGCCGCCGGAGCCAAACTCCTTTTTCGCTAATTCTAGGCACATTCAAAAAAATAACAAGTCAGTATGCCCGTCTATTTCGTGTCATACTGCGTCGGTATGTTCACCTAATAGCCCCGCTATGAGGTGAACATACCTCCTTATCTGACGCAAAATATCCAAGGCATCTTTGACTTGTTATTTTCTTTCATATGCCCTGCACATCATTTCGTGGAACGGCCCACAATTAAGGCCATATTATTAATAATCGTATAAATTTCATCGCTGACCGAAAATTTTTGAATTTGGCCGTTGGCTGCTAATATGACCGTATTTTTGCCCTTAACCTTTTTATCACTTTCAATAAGCCGGAGCAGAAAGGCATAAGCATCGCTGTCAATTGCGAGTTGCTTAAACTCTCCTTCGGAGACAAAGATGAGCCAATATCCAGTGGAAACTTCATTTTTTCCGTTACCATAGAGGGCATCGGCTACACTCGATAAGTCTTGTCCGACCCCCGTCTGCGGATTGTTGGCATTCGTGTTTAGATTCGTCGAAGTATTCAGCGTATAATTGTCATTTAGCGCACTTGTTTGAGTTACCGGGTCAGATAGACGTGAGTATATATCTTTAAAAAAGTTGGGAACTAAAATGTAACCTACTACCCCAATAATGAGAATCCATAGGGCCAAGGCTTGTAAATCCTGCCATAGGTCATTACTTGGTCGTCGTCCCCAGCCACTTGGCATACCTTCCCCCTCCATTTGTATCTCATCTTTCACTTCAAAAACGACAATCTTTAAACCATATATACGTTTAGGCACTTTCAAGAAACTATCCATGGCATCTTTGACTGGTTATTTTCTTTCATATGCCTTATTTTTCGAAGATATGTATAGGAAACTTGCATCTCACATTCCCACCCTCTAGAATAAGAAATGAGGTGAGGAACATGATGGATTTACTTCGACAAAAACTGACCTTATTACCAGAGAAGCCGGGCGTATATCTGATGAAAGATACTCTGGAACAGATTATTTATGTCGGTAAAGCTAAGATATTGAAAAATCGGGTCAGGTCCTACTTTACCGGATCACACGATGGCAAAACTGAGCGGCTCGTAAGTCAAATCGCCGATTTCGAATATATCATCACAGAATCTGAGGTTGAGGCTCTTGTCCTAGAATGTAATTTAATTAAAAAGCATAACCCGAAGTACAATATCCTCTTGCGAGATGATAAAACCTACCCCTACTTGATCATTACTGAAGAAAACCACCCCCGGATCCTCGTCACTCGGCAAGTGAAAAAAGGCAGAGGTAAATACTTCGGTCCTTATCCAAATGCAACTGCAGCACGAGAAGCCGCACGTTTACTTAATCGACTTTTCCCGTTTCGGAAATGCCGTCAGCTTCCCAGTCGACCTTGTCTTTATTATCATTTAGAGCAATGCCTTGCCCCTTGCGTCACTGACGTACCGCCTAACGAATACGGGGAGATGCGCAAAGATGTATCGACATTTCTTAAAGGCGACCAAAGTAAAATAATCACCCTCTTAGAGGAGAAAATGCAAACGGCGTCCGAATCGCTCCATTTTGAACGAGCAAAAGAATATCGGGATCTGATCGGAGACTTGAAACTCCTCCAGGAAAAACAAAACATCACTCTCAATGATTTTATCGACCGTGATGTGATAGGCTATGCGCTAACCTCAGACCAGATGTGCATTCAGGTTTTTTATTTACGTCTTGGTAAGTTACTAGCACGCGAAAGTTTCATTTTCCCTTATTATGAAGAACCTGAAGAAGCTTTCATCTCTTTTGTCGCACAATTCTATATTGAGCGCACAGTATGGCCTCCGGAGATCTTACTCCCACCCATTGAATCTTTAGTCTTAGCAAACCTATTTCCCATTATTGTTCCTCAAAAGGGAAAGAAACTGGATCTAGTTCAGATGGCGATGTCAAATGCTCAAACTACCCTTCACGACCAAATTACATTAGACGTACGCCAACAATCTGAAACGCAATTGGCTTTAGCCACACTCGGGGAACTCCTAAACATCGCGGTTCCTAGTCGAATCGAAGCTTTTGACATTTCAAATATAGGCGGCACTCATAATGTTGCTGGTATGGTTCAATTTATCGAGGGCAAACCCGAACGCAAAGGCTACAGAAAATATAAAATTCAACCCATGGCGACTTCCGATGATACGGCGTCCATGGGGCAAGTTGTTCAGCGCCGCTATGCACGTTTGGTTTCGGAAGGTGGACCTCTGCCCAATTTAATTTTAGTTGATGGGGGTAAAGGACAAATCAAGGCGGCCTCAAAGGCTCTCAATGAACTTAACTTAACCATTCCTGTCGCTGGAATGGTTAAAAACGACCGGCACCAAACCCATGGACTCATAGATCACTTAGGTAAGTCGGTCGATTTACCTAAAAACCATCCCACGTTTTATTTACTTGGCAGGATCCAGAATGAGGTCCATCGCTTTGCCATCACCTTCCATCGTCAACAACGGGCAAAAAGGATGACGCTCTCTGCACTCGACGGCATCCCGGGCATAGGTCCAAAACGCAAGCAACAACTGTTACGTCATTTTCCATCTCTTGACGACATTCAGTGTGCCAGTATCGAAGAACTCCAAGCGGCAGGACTGCCACCAAGCGCGGCCGCAATGATCTATGATTATTTTCGCGTAACGCCCTTACCAGCGCCGTTGTAAAAAGGAGGAATAATTTATGATCCTAAATTACAGAGTCGAATTATGCCGAAAGTGTTACTTTAAGAGAACCCACAAATGCTCCATTTCAGATTCTTATATACAAGATCCGTTATTTCCCTTTGCTAAACCAGGTGGAGAATGTATAAGCTACAAACCGATTCCTTGGTTACCACAACTTTAGACTAGTCTAGTCTAGTCTATAAGGAGGCAAGAGAACCGGCGTTAGCAGGGGGACGGGTCTCTTGCTTCCGTCCCTCTGCTAACGAATTTAAAGTGAACTCGTTCAACTAAAGCTGAACATCGAGACTTCGGTGGGGGGAATCTACCCCCACCGAAGTAGAATAAGGAACACCCACTTAAAGAAGTGGGTGTCTCGGAAAGATTAAATCAGAAAATGGGGAACTCATCTGAGTTCCCCATTCTAATTTAGACTATGTAATAATACTAAGGGCGACGACCACCCAGATAACGGTTCGCATAATAACCACTGTCAAGGTTTGAAATACTCACGCCACTATTGGAAGCAGATACAAAGCTTCCACCGCCGATATAAATGCCGACATGTGACGCTCCTGAAGCATATGTTGTAAAGAATACCAAGTCACCCGATTGCAATTGTGATCGGCTTACAGATGACCCCACTCTAAATTGCTCAGCAGCAGTTCTTGGCAAGGAAATTCCTGATCCCCTAAATACGTATTGGGTATAACCTGAACAATCAAACCCACTGCGACTGGTTCCTCCAAAAACGTAGCGAACCCCTTGTAAGCTTAGAGCATGATCCACAAGGTCAGAACTCTCGGATCGTGATGCCTTTTGCTGGGATGTTGCCACTTGGACAGGTTTCGAGTTCTTTGCAGTGGATTTTGCAGTCTGTGTTGTTTTCGCGGGTACAGTGCTGACCGCAACTGGATTACCTGGAGCTGAAACCCGCTTCGCCGACGTAGAAACTGTTTTAGTGATTACAGGGCGAGCGATCCATTGCATTTGTTTACGCACTGCTTCCGTATAGGTTCCGGTTGGTACAAGAGTTGAAGCCACACGTGTCGGCTTCATTAATGGTCGGATGGGCGCAGTTTGTGTTGCAGCAAATACCGGAAGGCTACTTACTAAAAGTAAACCTGACAAAGTAACGCTACCCAGCCACATCCGTACAGATGAGGAAATCAGCAAGAAATTGTCCACCTTTCATAAGCTTACGAGGTTAGTTGACGGATTCGGGCCGAAGGTGTAAGCCCTACACGTGAATAAGCACGTGATTCACCCCAAAATAATCCCCCGTTCCAAGTACATAAAGTTTGGATTCAGCTTTTTATGTGTTTTTATTTGGTTTCTTGTGTGGTTTTTGTGTAGTTTGATATGTTTGATACTTAATTCGAGACATAACCTTAAAAATCCTGCAATTTCCCATAAACAATCTCTTACTGCACAATAAAAATTATTGATTTCCCTTACCAATAAAAACAAGCGCCTCTCGGTTGAGAGGCGTGTTTTTCTTTGGGCGTTAGGAAGCCGACGAGTCAATATTGAGGCTTAGGTCAAGTAGGTTTTCCCACTGAGTTCCTTCAGTTTCCCGCAAGGCGATTTCTCCTTTACCCCAGCCTGAGGTGTCACCAGCACTCAAAACTTGATCACCACTGAGTCCGCACTTCAATCCTCGTCAGTACACGTTCTAGAAGTTTCCTTAACACTGCTTGACAATCTAGCCTCTTTTGCAGAAAAGCATTTCCGGCAGTCTGGAAAGCATCGGCCAACACGGCCCAGACCCTTTGAGCCTTCCCAACTTTCCCACCTCAAGGCAGGCTACACTGCACTAAGTTCCTTCCTAATACAGGTTCTACCCTAAGCCGTAGCTTCTATTGAAACCACGCACTTAGGCCTCCACGGAAAAGGGTCACGCCCGCATGCCATTGCGGATCCCCCTCATCCTTAACTCCCAGCAGCAACCCTTGACTGGGCGTCGAAAGCCACCACCAGGAACTTCATCGGTATGCCCGCGGCGGTTTTTTAGGCCCGCCTTCGATTGCCAACTCATGCACTAGAATAACGTTCCATAGCCCAAAGAAAAATTAATTGCATCAATCACAGACATTATTGTACCTGATTTCAACCGATTTGTAAAAACTCTATCAGTCATCTATACCCCTGAATTAAGGAGCATAATCATTCTTTGTTCTTATCAATTGCCTTTTACTCCATCTTGTTGACCAATAACTGCTCAATTCAGGCGATTTTAGATATTTTCTTAACTTTTAATTTGAAAGGCTAATAAGTGGGGCAGGAATACGACCTCCACGGTTAACAAACATTTTTGATGAAAAGGGATGAATGGCCATAACTGGAGCTCCACCTAACAGTCCTCCCCATTCTACTCGATCGCCTGCTTTTTTACCAATTGCCGGGATAACTCGTACCGCTGTGGTCTTTTTATTGATCATCCCTATTGCAGCTTCATCCGCAATGATGGCAGAAATTGTTTCAGCGCTGACATCTCCCGGTAGAGCGATCATATCTAAACCCACAGAACAGACACAAGTCATTGCTTCTAACTTATCAAGAGTTAAGGCCCCTACTTCAACTGCTTTAACCATTCCCGCATCCTCTGAGACAGGAATAAATGCTCCGCTTAAACCTCCAACGTGCGAGGAAGCCATTGCTCCACCCTTTTTAACTGCATCATTGAGTAATGCCAAGGCGGCGGTTGTGCCATGCGTTCCACATCGTTCCAGGCCCATATTTTCAAGGATTTCTGCCACACTATCTCCGATCGCAGGAGTAGGAGCCAATGAAAGATCTACAATTCCGAACGGGACATTTAAGGCCTTCGAGGCTGCGCGCCCGATCAGTTCTCCCATACGGGTAATTTTAAAAGAAGTTTGTTTAATTAAATTCGATAGCTCACTAAAATCCGCTTCAGGAAATTCTTTTACAACCTTAGCTACTACCCCAGGACCACTGACGCCAACATTTATTACACACTCTGGTTCCCCCACCCCGTGGAAAGCCCCGGCCATGAACGGATTATCTTCTGGAGCATTACAAAATACGACCAGTTTTGCGGCCGCAATGCCATCTTGGTCTGCAGTTAATTGAGCGCATTTCAGAATTATCTTACCCATTTTTAAAACTGCATCCATGTTAATACCAGTTTTAGTCGTGCCAATATTTACTGACGAACATACAAATTCCGTCTCACTAAGGGCTTGAGGTATGGCGTCAATGAGCGCCAGATCACCAATCGTAAACCCTTTTTGAACTAGAGCAGAAAAACCCCCAATAAAATTAATTCCAATCTCACGAGCAGCCCGATTTAACGTTTTAGCGATTCGCACCATTTCTTCTGTATTTAAGTGGGCAGCCGCAATTGCTATTGGTGTAACCGCTACCCGCTTATTGATGATGGGAATCCCGTAACGTGCCGAGATTTGTTCGCCAACCGTCACTAATTGGCCGGCATTTTTGGTGACTTTATCATAAATTTTTTGTTCCATCCGACTAATATCTTCGGAGCTACAATCGAGCAAACTAATCCCCATTGTAATAGTTCTAATATCGAGATTCTCTTCATGGATCATTTTAATCGTTTGTTGGATTTCTTCACGTGCGAAAGTAATTGTCATGATTTTCCTCCCGTATTCTCCTGACTTAAATTCCAAGATACGGCATATTTAAGTAGATAATCAGTCAGTATGCCCGTCTATTATGTGCAGATGCCTATGTGAAGTTAGATACGGTGCATAAATGTAAAGATATCCTCATGTTGAGCCTTGACCTGCAATCCTTTTTCATTTCCTTCTTGTTCCAAAATGCGTGCTAAATCTACAAGTCCTATATTGGCTGGATTTAAATCCACAACCATAATCATCGTGAAAAACTCATCTACGATTGTTTGGCTGATATCCAGTATATTAACGCGATATTCCGCAAGACGTCCGGAGACCCAGGCGATAATTCCAGTTTGATCACGCCCCAAGATGGTAATAATAGCACGGTTCGACTCTTCTAATGACAACGCCACAGTACTTCCTCCCTTTATAGACGAATGTATTCCAGTTATGGACACTAGACTAACACATCTGAGAAGTATACTCAAGCCCTTTTAGCCTGAATTCAAGGACGGATCTCAAATCATTTTCTCGGCCCTCCTTGTAAGATATCTATAATGCTGATGGTTCAAAACCAACCCGAACGTTTCCTGATCTGTTTAAACGACAAGGGAGCTAACGAAAATAAATAAAAGAGAGCTTGTTTAAGCTCTCTTTTATATTTATCTACTTACCTACGAGCAACTGCCGCCGCAACTATCACCACAGCTACTGCCACCAGCGGTCTTCGCAGTACGTATTTCAAATCCTCCGCCGTTTTTGGATTCAATGAAATCTACTGTTGCTCCCGCTAAATAAGTGGTAAGTTTTTTATCGGTTATTAGTGACACACCGTATTCTTCGTCAAGAATATCATCATCCGTTTTTGACTCATCCAGAGTCATGCCGAAATTCGGCCCACCTCAGCCAACCCCAACAAGATAGAGACGAAGAAACGCTTTTTCCTTATTCTGAGACTTTAGTACATCTTTGACTTTCTGAGCTGCGATTTCTGTGATTCCAACCATAATCGTCACTCCTTTATATTCCATTGTTTATTAATATACCACATTTTCAGTTTTTCGCAAGACAAGCTCACAACAATCTTGTCACACACCTGACCTCAAACTTCTTTGTCATCTCCATTCGGTCGGAAATCCTTCCATAGACGACGAACTTCCACCTCAATACTAGCGGGCAGATCTTGTGTTAATCTTTGCAACTGTTTCATTTCACCCTGAATTGTTTGTGCCCAGATTGGCCTTTCTGGCCAGGCGATAAAAGCCTTAGGTTGTGGAACCATTAAGGTTCGTAAAAACCCTAGGATGACAAGAAAAGTCAATAAACGCCAAACCCAACGCATTTTCGAATTCATCCTTTCCGAATAAACCATTATACAAAAGTAGCTTGTCCAGAAAGCGATAGTTTAAGTCGTTCGGCATGTAACTCTTGCCAAAATCCCTCCATGTAAAGAAACATTGGTTCAAAATAGGCTAGAGCAGCCTTCGTGAAGATATGTTTTTGATAACTACAAATTTTCTCTTGATAAAATGTTTCACAGGAATTTTCACCCACTAATGGCCAACCTTGTACCCCTGCCAAGGTAAACAAACGTCCTAACCCAATAGCACCCACAAAATCCAATTTATCTGCGTCATATAGAATTTTCGCCTCCAGCGTATTCGGTTCGTGCCCTGCTTCCCGAGAATGGCAAAGGATCGCCTCTTTAACCCTCATAACGATGTTCTCAGCATATCCGGTTTTGTACAGAATATTGACAGCGAGTCCGGCACTACTTTCCGCATGGGTTTTTTCTACTGCTCCAGAACGACCGATATCGTGAAGAAGCGCCGCCAACTCTATGACTGTAACGTCTGCACCTTCTTCTGCCGCCAGTTTTTTACCCCACTCCCTAACCCTTAATGCATGGTCTAAATCATGCGCCCGGTCTTTTCGTGCGTAAAATCCTTGAGCTACTCGAATAACCTGTTGTAAGTGGTCTTGCGTTGCAATATTTTCCATATCTCCACCTCCATCCGACGCATAATGAGAAACCATTATCGCCTAAAAGGTAATAGCCTAAATTCATCTTACTCCCCCAATTCTTCCCTTGTCAAGTTTTACTATTTTGGATTAAGTTACCTATTACTATTGAGTTGTTTGTGGTACGAAGTTTTACGACTTATGAATCTAATCGTCAGATGCTATAATGAACACAGAATATTTCATGTTACTCAGCCTGGTATATCCAACTGGTGAATAAAGGAGAGGCTTATGGTTACACGTTCTTTATCCAGGTTCGTTCTATCTGCATGTGTCATCCTGACCATCGCCACGGGAGCTGTTTTTTATCTTCTGCCCAAGTACAAAACGTCACAAATAAACATTCCAACAAGTCCTACATCGACTCCAACTCCAACTCCAACTCCGACTCCGACTCCGACTCCAACTCCAACTCCAACTCCAACTCCAACTTTCGCCTCCTCACCTCCGACCGAAACACACAGTGATAATTCAGTCCATGTCTCTAACCCTAAAGCACTCAGTCAATATGAACAAGGGCTCAAGCTTTATTATCAACGCCAATTCCCCGAAGCGCTTGATCTCTTTAATCAAGCCTTGTCCATCGATCCTTTATGTTACGAAGCACTCAATGCTAAAGGAGCAACACTTGCCTTCCAGGGCGAATATGAACAAGGGCTTGCTCTTATTCAGCAAGCCCTTGTTCTCAATCCAGCGTTTGTTTATGGCCATTTTAACCTGGGTTTGGCTAATGAACTTGCCGGACGGTGGGATCCAGCCATTGCCGCGTATCAAAGGGCCTTGCAGCTTGACGATCATGATACATGGAGTTATTACGGCATCGCCAGTATCTATGGGCGTCTTGGCAAGATTGACGAAGTCCTAGAATATCTACAACCAGCAATCGCTCTCGACCCTGATGTCAAGGCTGTAGCCCGTGACGAGAAAGACTTCGCCCCAGTCCGTATGAACCCCCGTTTCCAAACCATCGTCAAACCATAGATCTAGGCATATGAAAGAAAATAACAAGTCAAAGATGCCTTGGATATTTTGCGTCAGACAAGGAGGCATGTTCACCTCATAGCGGGGCTATTAGGTGAACATGCCGACGCAGTATGACACAAAATAGACTGGCAGACTGACTGGTTATTTTCTTGAATGTGCCTTACGCTAAGAGAGTCTCCAAACGTTCAACGAGCCCCGTAAAAACCTGCAGCGCATTGCGAACAGGAACAGGGGTCTCCATATCGACACCGGCTTTTCGCAACAATTCGATTGGGTAATCTGAACTTCCGCCACTCAAGAATTTAAGATACCTAGCCACAGCCGGATCACCTTCATCTAAAATCGCCCGGGCAAAGGCCGTTGCCGCAGAAAAACCTGTTGCATATTTGTAAACATAAAACGCATTATAAAAATGAGGAATACGAGCCCATTCTAAAGCAATCTCCGGATCGAGGATAACCTCCGACCCATAATAGAGCACATTCAATTCACGATAGATTTCGGAGAGGCTATCTGCTGTTAAGGCGCCACCTTCTTCGACAACTGAGTGAATCTTCTTTTCAAATTCAGCGAACATGGTTTGCCTGAAAATAGTGCCACGGAACTGCTCCAGATAATGATTAATCAAATACGCTAGGGTTTTAGCGTCTTTTGTTTTTGCCAAGAGATGCTCCATCACCAACGCTTCGTTCAACGTTGAAGCGACTTCTGCTACAAAGATTTTGTAACCGGCATAAAGATGGGGTTGTTCACGGTTGGAAAAAAAGGTATGCAACGAATGCCCCATCTCATGAGCGAGGGTAAACATGGAATTCAGAGTGTCTTGATGATTTAATAAAACATATGGATGTGAGCGATAAGTACCCCAAGAATAAGCCCCGCTGGTCTTGCCTTCATTTTCATAAACATCGACCCATTTCTTTTGGAACCCTTCCTCCAAAATTTTGATATAATCTTGTCCGAGCGGCCGCAGGCCTTCAATCACCATATCTTTTGCTTCCTCATAACTAATCGTCATAGTCGTTTCGGGAACAATCGGCACATAAATATCATACATATGTAACTCATCGAGATTTAAAGCCTTCTTGCGCAATCGGATATAGCGATGCATCTGGGGCAAAAATTCGTGAACCGTATCAATCAAGGAATCATAAACCGTTAAAGGAACACGGTCATCGTCCAAAGAAGCCGCGATCGCCGAGGAATAGTGTCGTGCCTTGGCAAAAAAAACGTCGGATTTAACACTGGAATTTAAGGTAGCAGCCCACGTATTCCTTTGTTTTTCATAGGTTTGATAAAGAGTCTCAAAGGCTGCTTTGCGCACACGCTGTTCAGGACTTTCCATGAACTGAATAAAATTTCCTTTGGTCAATTCGACCGATTGACCTAAGGCGTCGACAATACTGGGAAATTTCAGGTCTGCATTATTGGCCATTGCAAAGATCGCACTAGGGGCCTCTGCCACTTCGCCAACATCCGCCAATAATTTTTCCTCCGCTGAACTGAGAACGTGCTTTTTCTTGCGCAGAATATCTTCAAGTGCCTGGTTATATAGTTTCATCTTTGGAGTCTGCGCGCGAAATTCCTCCAATCGTCCTTCCGGCATGGCTAACAATTCAGGGATTACGAAAGACGCTGCGCTGCCCACTTTCACAGCCAGAGCTCCCGCACGGTCGGTCAAGGCTTGATAGGTTGCCTTGCGATTGTCTTCATCTCGCCGCATACGGGCAAAAGAATAAACTTCTCCTATTCGTAAACTTAAATCATCCATCCATTCAAAACATGCGATTAAGGTATCCGGAGTATCGACTAAATGTCCTTCAAATTGTTTGCCTTCACCTATGAGCTTCTCAACGTGGGAAAACTCCTTCTCCCACTGTTCATTATCGGTAAAAATGTCCTCCAAATGCCACTTGCTAGCCTCCGGAATTTCTTCTCTAGACTTTAGGCGTTGTTGTTCCACAAGGTTCCCTCCTTAAAAAATATAATTCACCTTATTATATACACGCAGAAGGAAAATTACTATTTCTCAGAAATTTGATATCACCGCTTACTCCATTTTTAGATAATAGTTATTCAGACAAAAGGTCAGCGTTAAAATTTAATTATTTCTTCTTTCACCAAGTTGAATACGGCCTTCTGCCTAAGTTAAAATTAGAAAAGCTAGGATCCCGCGTGACTTCTCGGTCTTGATTAACCCACTTCAGAACTCTGGACATGGTATGGCATTAAGGAGTGACCAGCACCTCCCCTGAACCTCGGAACCATTGCCACTGGCGGAAACTTAGATCCAGCTATACCAAGGTCTAGCGCAATAATTAATGGTGATAATTTCATTTTTAT
>JARLHU010000042.1 GCA_031292095.1 Desulfosporosinus sp. | reverse complement strand
TACCCAATTAGGAGAGAATCACATTCGAGAAGCGGTTACCTTTGGTCCCAACCTTATCGTAGATGGTCGACCCGTAATTTCTGGAGATGGTGGTTGGGGGATTGCTCCCCGGACAGGGATCGGGCAAATGGCCGATGGAACTGTTATTTTTGTGGTCATCGACGGTCGACAACCAACTTGGAGTATCGGAGCAACCTTACGTGACCTCATGAATGTCTTTAATGATTATCATGCCGTAAATGCGGTTAACCTCGATGGTGGTTCTTCTTCAGAACTTATCTATAATGGCAAAGTCGCGAATAAGCTTTGGGACATTTTTGGTGAACGCTACATTCCCACAGGCTTTATAGTAACCCCTTAAAGTACCAGCAATATCTACTAATAAAGGAGTACTCATTCATGAAGAAGAAACTGCGAATCCTCTTGGTCTGGACATTAATCTCACTCCTCCTGCAATTGGGAGCCTACTCCCTTTTGAATGACCAAATTCAAAAGGTTATGCAACCTGTAGGGAGTGAACCGACCGCTCTCCAACTTAAAACAACCATCCCTGGTTATGGTTTTACTAATGTCCAAATTTCCTACGCCAAGGATTATTTGGCCTATACGGAAAACGGTGCACTCAAAATATACAACCTTAAAAAGAAAAAAGTTGTATTTGAAAAGGCATCGCCCTCTGGAAATGATAAGGCCTTAGGTGTTCTATCCTACCAATGGCTGCCTGACCGAAGTACCTTAATCTATTTTTATGCCGACAAGAGTTTTAAGCAATCTGGGAATTCGCAGAATACTGAACTTTATTCGCTTGAACTTCCTAGTAGTGATGAGGATACCGCCCCCGATAATCGTTTAAATCAAGCGCTTGGCAACTTCCCAGCCGGTGGAAAACTCGAAGAGTTCGTAGTCTCAACCTCAACCAATCTAATGTACTTCACAGTGAAAACAGGATCGACTGAACGACTTATGGAAATAAATGTTATGAAAAACGTAAGTACCTTAAGCAAATCGGGAGAGACCATTGATAAGATGGCTGCCTCAGATCAGTATGGAACACTTTACATCGACAGTAAAATAGGGTCTATCCAAAATATCATTGCCTTTGATGCGGGAAAGCGTAAGCTTATCTCCAGAAACGCCTACGATAAAGTCTTAGGCATCAAAGCGGGAAAAGTGTATATTGGCGAAGTCAAAAACAATGAACTCGTTAAAATTAAAACGATTATAGACCGTTCAAAGATGACGGAGAGCCCTTCTCTGAAAACGGAATGGACAGGTAAAATTCCCTTTAAGAACGTGAGTGCATTCGTCGGCGCTAAAGGCCAGGTCGTTGTCTATGATAACCAAACAGCATATATCGTCACAGCTGGTCAGCTTAAAGAAGTTAAATTGACCGGAGATCAGAATTACGTCTCTGACGATGGCGCAGAAATTATTCAACTTAGTAGCCAAGGAACATCTACTCTTGTGGATTTGCAAGCTCTCAAGTCCTAAATAATAAATAATCCTATACAATAAAAAATGAAGCTTAACAAAGCTTATTCTTTATCAAACGGAGGAATTCATGCAGCGATTCATCAAAGGTGTGTTTAAATTTCTAATTTTAATATTTGTGGTTCTATGTATTAGTTGGTTTGGATTAAAGTATTACTTTACTCATGTCAACATAATTGCTGATCGGGTGCGTGGTGACGTGTTCACTCAAGTACAAGCTAATCATAGCCAGTTACTAAAGTACAATGATATACCGGAAATGTATCGCAATGCCATAATCGCAACTGAGGATCGCAGTTTTTTTACAAACATAGGAATTGATTTCAGAGGAACTTTACGGGCAGTATTTGTGGACGTTGGCGGTGGGCAGGCACTTCAAGGTGGTTCCACAATCACGCAACAGTTGATTCATAACACACTTTTAAGTAATCAGTCAAAATCATTAACGTGGAAATTACTTGAGAGTGTCTATGCCATTGGAGTGTATGACACGATGAGTAAGCAAGAAGCATTTGGGTTCTATACCAATGTCATTTATTTTGGACATGGGGCTAACGGATTGTACCAAGCAGCAGAGACATACTTCGGAAAAGCTCCATCGGAATTGAATGTAGGAGAACTGGCCATGCTTGCTGGCCTTCCGAATGCGCCAAGTGTCTATGACCCATATAAAAACATGACACTCGCACTTGAGCGTCAACATCTTGTCGTACAAAATATGGTTGATAACGGAGTAATTAGTGAATCTCAGGCGAAACAGATTATCAGCGAACCCATTGTGTTGAAATGAATTTTTCCAGCTAGAAATTATTTCAATTTTCTAGTTTGTCGGTTTGGGTAGAGAAAAACGAAGTGACCCCGGATTATACCGGAATCAGGTTAGCAATGATACTTTGGTTTCGACTAAAGTGTGCTTTTCCTCTCCCGTTGTCAGGAACAGGCCTATATTACTTTGAAGCATGATGGAAAAGAGGAAAAGATTTCAGAGAGATAATGGGCTCCATGAAGAGGGCGTTATTAATCCAAGAACAAGGGTGAAATTATTTGACCCACATCATAAAGACAATTTTGAGAATCGGTCAAGTTCAAATGATATAAGGTCACTAGATCCCTATGTTTCATTTCTCACGAGTAAATTTCTAGGATTAACTAGAGCAAACAACATACCTGTTCGAATTATTGCAGCATTTAGAAGTTGGGATGATGAAGATAGATTATATGCATCTTTTCTTAATGTTTCTTACTACTTCTTGAGAGTGTTACGTTCGTAACTGCCATAATGAAATAGGCGTAAACCAAGGTCAGTAATCGGTTGAACTAAAGTACTAAACTTCCATATACGTTGATAGCACAAAGTGTGGAGACGTTGCAAAATACGGCTAGGCAAGCAGAGGAAGGCATGGCAACGAGCAGAGAAAGTGTCAATTTGGGGAAATTTTCACAGCGGTTGAACATAGCGTGGGGTAAAGCCAGGACAAATGGACGGACAAGAAAAGTGTGAAAAACTACGGTTGAATAATTTAATGCTTGATTAATTCAACAAATGTGGAATATTGTTCTCTAGATTATTTAGGTGTGACAGATGGTTTAAGAGTTAAGTAAAAGAAATCCCTAGAGTCGGGTGTTAAATATCTATTGGCCGGCCGTGTCATAGAAGGGTCAAGTTTTGTTCCTTCCAGAGTGTTACCGCGAGTACCGGCTGTACGCTGAAGGAAGTTAAAAGTAACCCAATAGCTGTTTATATCAAGCTCCATGGCTCTGATGCTTCCTGCGCTAAGCAGGGCGCGGGCCAGAGTTTCGGAGGTAAGATTGTCACCTGCTGTGTAAATAATTTGCCCTTTTTGGTCGATGCCAATGCCGGAGCGCCAAACCCGGACAGCGTTACCGACTGTTGCGCCCCATTTTGACTGATCATTAATTAAGGGATTTATACCGCCGTTGTCAATCAACAGATGCAGATTTTGCAGGAAGGAAACTATGCCAGCCTCAGATTTTATTTCATTACCCCAGGAGCCAATATCTACTTTGCCGCTTTTGTATACACAGAAGGTAGCCAGCCCCGGCACCGGTGACTGGTAGATTCGGTTCTCCGCCATGAAGCCATAGCGGCCATCTCTGGCCTGAAAACCCCCGTTAAAGGCAGCTATGACATCCTCCTGCTGCTGTGCGGACAGTGGTATCATACCAATGCCATGAATGCCGGTAACTGAGATAGGGTCTTGGGTGCCCGCCACTAAGTGAAAATTTACCAATTTCGTATCAATTTTTACCAAGTTAGCCTTAACATAGGGGCGAGAGGGATCAGGATAGGTGATTGATTTTTCCAGGGGCGGGCTGCTAACTGGGGCAGGTAAGACCAGCGAGTCGGTTTTAGAGGCCGGTAAGGCCGGTTTTAAGGAAAGGATGGCCTGCGTCCCGCCGGGATTAGTCAAGGCAGGGTGCTGATTTATGCTGTTAAAGGAGTACACTAGGTTTGTAAAGGAGTCCTTTGTTTTGTACCACATATTTTCTATAAAGGCTACCGTGCCGTTACCCATGATTTGTTTTACCCCTTCTACCAAGCGGATAAAAGCTGAGGTATTGTCAGAAGGGTTGAGCATGAGCTGTAAATCGGAAGAATTACTCGTGATGCTATCCTTGCCCATCGTGAGGAAAACGTTTGAGAGAGTTTGTTTATTCTCAACAAGCTGTACATTTACCTGATTTTTATTGACAGGCACAATTTTTACTTTTTCAATTATACCGGAAAACGCAAAAATATTTCTTGTTTTACTTTGCAAGTTATAGGTATCGATTGACTGCGGCTGTCCGTTAAAAGAACTGATATAAAATATATACGGATATTGCATAGTCAGTTCCGTATCATTTACTTGTGATCCGGTACTTAAGATTTCCGGTGGTAGGGTAATTGTATAGCCATTGCTTGTACTAGGAGTTTTAATTTTATATATTTGGTTCGGGCTGCTGCCTTTATGTGCATTTACCAGAATTTCTTTGATTTGACCATTATTGCCCAAAGCGTATATTGGTGGAGTTGCATTTTTTGTTTCAGCAGACAATTGGTATTGTCCTGAAAGCCCTAATAACCGGGTAAAGTGTCCGGCTGTATCTGTTGAGAGGTTAACGGGAGCCATAAAATTGTTTTTATTTATATGCAGGATTAGTGTCGCTGTCATTGTCCCGGAAATAAGAAACAAAATCACCAATCTCAGAATTAATCGATTAAGTTTGTAGCTGAATTTTCGGCCGCCTATTTTTAACATTCGTTTTTTATTCATGTTTTCACCTTTATTGCAGGGAGGAGCAACCTTTTAAGGTGGCCCTCCGGGATAATATTATGGAATCCAGTCATACATCCTCCTTTAGAGGGAAAGTCGTTTAAAGATACCCTCAGGTATATGCCGGATGATCAACATAATCCAGCGCCATATACTAGACAGGTAGACTACATCCTGTCTCTTTTCGACGGCTGTCACAATTCCGGTAGCTATAGTTTCGGGTCTGGCCCATAAGAGCCCTTTCTTCTCCAAGTGGGCAGTCATCGGCGTGTCCACAAAGCCCGGCTTGATGGTGATAACGGTTACCCCCCGACGGGCCAGGCGGTTGCGTAGTCCCTGCAAAAATAGGATCACTATGCCTTTGGCTGAACCATACACGTAATTGCTCCTCCGGCCTCGATTCCCTGCCACCGAAGTGATAACGGCCAGAGTGCCGCTGCCTTGGGTTTCCATTCGGTTAGCCGCGATGGTTAGTAAGGAGATGACGCTCAGAGCATTAGTTCGAATTTCCTCCATAGTCATAGCTACGGACTGTTCACAGGCGCTTTGATCCGGTAAAGTGCCATGGGCGATGAGCACCAAATCCACCCCTCCTAAGGTTTGTTCGGCGCGCGTAAAAAGTGCTTCATGGCGCTCGAAATCGTTCAAATCGACAGTTATCCCTTCGATCTGTTGTCCGGAAGAACCGCGCACTCGGAGATCGGCAAGCAGGCTCTCTAATTTGTTCTCGTTGCGTCCTGCAAGGAAAAGGCTGTTGCCGCGCATCACCCACTGGCGGGCGCAGGCAGCAGCTATCGCCGAAGTAGCGCCAAAGATGACAATCCGTTGTAGCTTACTCACTTGTTTACCCTCCTCCAAAAGCTGGATGAGAACTTTGGATCGATGAAGTCGGTAAAATGCTCCCAATTGGGGAAGCTGTTTTTGAACATTTGGGCCGACATGCGCGCGTCTTTGGAAGGGTTAAGCGAACCGGAAGCATTGCCCACTATGGCGTCCAATTCATTAAACAGCCGCATCGTCATTGGGCCGCAGTTGGGGAAATCCAAGGCCAATGTAACACCCGAGCGTGCAAATGACATCAAACCCCGTGAAGGTATCTTCCCAAAGGTCTTAAGTACAGCGAGGAACGAACCTTGTCCACTGGCAGCAATTTTCTTCGCCATCGTCTTTATGCCCTCTTGAGCGGCCTCCGGCGGCAAAACGCATTGATATTGAAAAAATCCCCTTCTCCCATAAATGCGGTTCCAATCAAGCAGTCCATCCAGAGGATAAAAAAATGGTTCAAAATGGGATAATACCGGTTCGCTCTTTAATGGCTTGTGGTAGTAAAGAGCATTAATCAGCCTCAAACTTAGGGGATTAATTAACGAAAATGGCGGATCTAATGGGAAACGTAAGGATCTTGAGTGGCGTTGAGGTAGATTCTCTGTTATAGGTGCATGCTGTCCAGCTAGATATATGCCTCTCCCTTGACCACGCCCTGCTGACAGGCAATCGAACCAGGCAACAGTATAAGGCCAACGGTGTTCAGCCTCTTGATTAATTTCCCAAAATTCAACAAGACTGGAAAAACGGCGAGACTGCACCAACATCCACGGATTGGCCACAGGTATAAGCTGAATTTCCGCCCAAGTAATCAAGCCCGTTAGGCCTAAACCCCCAATGGTTGCGGTGAACCAATCCATTGCTTTGTCCATGTTGCATACGATTCGCTGCCCGTCAGAGCGCAGTAATTCCAGGCAAGTCACATGGTTGCCAAAGGAGCCGGCACAGTGATGATTTTTGCCGTGGACATCATTGGCTATGGCTCCGCCAACCGTAATAAACTGTGTGCCCGGCGTTACAGGTAAAAACCAATTTTGGGGCACTACCAAGTCGAGGATTTCTTTCAACAATACGCCGGCCTCGCAGCGGAGACGACCTGTTGCCTGATCAAAGGCAATAAAGCGATCTAGCCTTCGGGTATGCAGCAACATCCCGTCTTCATTCAGGCAAACATCACCATAACTTCGTCCGTTTCCATGCGGCAGAAAGAATGCCTCCGTTTTAGGTAAGTTGGCAAAACGATCATATAAGGTCAAAACCTTGCGATGTTCTAAACGAGGATATCGGGTCCAGGAAAGTTCCATGCGTATTGATACCATCCTTTACAATTGTGTTTTAGCTTATTTGAACAACTGCCCCAGCAATAATTTTTCAGTCATCTGTGCCGATAAGAAGCGCACGCCTGCCCACCACTAATGCCATCACCCCTAAGGATACGGCAAACCACAGAGTCGTTAACCGGATGACAACCGTTGCCGCTATAGCCTGAGCTTCTGGCATACCACCCATAAGTAGCAAGCCTACCATGACCGCCTCAGTACCACCGAGCCCACCGGGAAGGAAACTGAGCGCCCCGGCCAAAGCAGCCAAAGCATACACAGCAAAGGCAAAAGGCAGACTGGCATTAAAACCGATCCTATGAAGGATGATATAAAAAGCGCTCGCTTCGGCGGACCAGGCGAGTATGGACAAAAGTGTCGCACTGAGCAGGATACGCGGAGTATGACAGCACCGCGCCTCCATGAGTAAAACCAGCCCGTGTTGGCTTGCCCGGGCAAGCCAGCCAGGACGGTTAGCCAGTTTGTTTGAAAATATAACGAGGATCCTGCTGTGGGATAACAAGACCAAACTCATAATAATGATGATCATCCCAGCGAACACCATAATACCCCAATGGGGTATAAACACTACGCCCAACATGGCCAGCAGAACGATTGCTAACAGATCGGAAAGGCGCTCGCTTACAAAGGCTACAGTGCTGTGAGTATAGGTCATTCCATACGATTTAAGGAAAACGCCGCGATACATTTCTCCCGCTTTGCCGGGTGTCATCGTGAGGGCAAAACCAGCCACGTAAATCAAAGCGCTCAATGTAAATGGGAGATTTGTCCCAAGTACACCTAGATAATTTTGCCAGCGCACAAAGCGGAGCCCATAATTCAGGAGAGAAAGCATAAGCAGCAAACCCAACCACGCCACCCCGACCATTTTAACGGCAGAAAAAAATTTCTCCCAGCCACTCCATTGGGCAAAGGCAAGATAACCAACCACCACTAAAATTAAGGAGACGGCCAAGCCGTGCAGCCGTCGACCACTAAACCACGTAATTTTCATGAAATTACCACCATAGTAACTACGCCCCAGGCTATGACTGTCAACAACAAATGTGGGTCCGAATAAAGATCAAGGGCCGTGTCATTCCCCTTGCCACGCCGGTGCAACAGAAAGATATAGCGAAACACACCATAAACAACGAAAGGTAAAGTATAGATCAAGGTTTTCGTGCCATAACGGGCAACGGTTTCCGAATTAACCGTATAAAGACCGTAACTCAGGATGGTGCAGGCCGCGCTGATGGCCATAAACTGGTCAATCATCATCGCACTATAGTCTTTTAGTACCCGGCGTGTGAATATCCGGGTCTCAGGCAATCCGTTGTTTTCAAGGGTGAAAAGTTCCGCACGGCGCTTGGCAAAGCCCAGAAAAAGGGACAGCATGAATCCGCACAGTAAAAGCCAGGATGAGGGTGCAATGTCCAGGCCGACTGTTCCTGCGAGAATACGCAGCATGAAGCCCGCTGAAATAATAAACACATCCAGAACCGCAACGTGTTTCAAGCGGGACGAATAACCTATGTTCAGCACGGCATACATCACAACAAAAAATACAACCCATGTCCTTGTAAATGAAGCCAATAACAAGGCTGTTAATGCAAGCCCGACCGAAATCGTCCAGCCTCCCCGGAGAGAGATCACACCGCTCGCCAGTGGACGGCCTTTTTTTGTTGGATGCTGCCTATCCGCCTCAATATCCAGAATATCATTAAAAACATATACGCTGCTTGTGATTGAACAAAAGGCCAGAAAAGTAACGACGGCAGCAAGGAGTGTTGATGTATTCCATTGTCTGGAGAACATTAAACCAAGCAGTACAAAACCGTTCTTAATCCATTGGTGCGGTCGCAGTAATCGAATGAACTTCATCATTACTTAGTGTACCTCCTGAATTTTGTGGTTAGCGAGAAACACAGCTGGCACAGGTCTCCCAAACAATCTGCTTTCCAAGTGCAGGAAACTTGTGTTTCACAAATCTAACACAAGTTTAATTCTCAACTTTATAAAATAAGCCTAACACTCATACATTAAAGGTAGATTAAACTCAGATGAATAATGGATTAATCTTTAGGGGTTAAGATGGTATAAACTTAGCTAGTTGGCTATGGGTGGTGAGTAAAAATTGAGGGCGTAGCTTTCAGCTGCAAAGAGCTAGGGATATTCAGAAATGATTATTCTATAACCAGAGGAAATAGGGAACACTCTCGCGCATCGTGGCCCAGATGAGGAAGCCTTTTTGTACCTCAAACTCTAGCCTTTGGATTTCGTTGGTTAGCAGACGGATGCTGCAATTTAATTTATGTTCTTGGCTACAGGAAAACACGTTAATGAAATCGGAGAAGATGATAGATTTGTCGAAAAGTACGGAACTCGTCCCCTATTTCGGTCAAATGAGAAAAAGCGAAGCAGGTCGCCACATTAAGGGGCTCTGCTTCGCTTGTCGTGGGCATTTGGTGTTGTTGCAGCAGACTGAACAATAGCAACGGGTGCCGTGGTTGGGGGTGGTGTGGAAGCGAAAGCCATGCCTCCGAATGCCCCGAGACCTGCCATAGCTCCAGCTAAGGCCAAAGTCTCTGTTGTGATGAACCATGTTTTTTGCATGATGACATCGCCAACCCCTACCCTTACTCTATTTCTCAAGCTGGACCTCGTCTATTCTCGTCTTGGTCAGATAGATGACAATACTCAAAATTGTTGCGAGGAATATTGCACTGGTTCCCACCGAACCTAAATTAAGGCCCCCCGCATTGCTAGGCTGTGACAGGTAGTCGCCAAGTGAGGCACCGAAAGGACGGGTCAAGATATAGGCGAGCCAGAAGGATAGCACTGAATTCAGCTAGAAAAGGTAGTGGGCGATGGTCACCATCCCAATGAGTGCAACAAATAAGAGCGCCGACTTCCAGTAACCTAAGCTGAGGCGCTCAGCTATGAGGTCACCAGCTGCTGTTCCCAAGGCAAATGTGGAGAGGATTGCCAGCCAGTAGAACGCTTCACGCTTGGTCGTGTATATGGAGTGAATGGACAGCGTTTTCTCGCTCATATACCAAGCCACGAAGGTCACTAGCAGCGCGAACATGAAGATAAGGGCGGTAGTCTGCAGAGGGACCCCGAAGTTGTCCGTTAGGTTGTCCGTGATCAGCGTGCCGACAACACTAATAGGGATCTGTTGATGAGAATATTCTACGTGGACAGTATGGAGAGAAAATTTCGATAGAATATAGGAGCCAAAATCAATTCGTTGGTAATGATAGAATTAACACAAATACCCAATATCAGAATTATCTAAGTCCGTTGGGTCTTAAAGCTGACAATATCGGAGACTTGTGGAATGTAATAGGTTCTACGGTCAAGCTCCAACAACATTAAAATAAATACTCAAGCAAAACCTGTAATTGTCATAACTGGCTAGCAGAATTGCATCCTCGCCAGTCTTAAAGGAAATAGAGCTCAGCGAGGATTTTTTCGCTGGGTTCTAGTAATTTCTTTTAACGTTTTTTAATCTTCCTTTAATGTTGAAGCGTTAAGATTGGGTTATAAATGAGGAGATGTATCACATGATTGCAACGATTGGGAATAACTGCATGTTGTCCAACCTGACCTCGTTGAACCACAATGTCACGGTAAGAACGAACATGAGCGAAGATGCGAAAGAAAGAATGAGTGAAATTTGAAAGATTGGGAGGCAAGCTTAAATCATGACCTTTTTACAAACTCTTATCATTGCTATCGTCCAAGGTGTAACTGAATTGTTTCCACTAAACAGCCGCAAGCACATGAATAATCTAATATTACATCCCCGACCACTTCAACTAACGTTCCAACTGGAAAAAATGTAGACGCGAAAGTTTAAATTTATATTAATTACCGGACCACCCGTTAAACGGGTGGTTTGGTTTTAGATATATATAAGCGTGTTACTGGTAACGCCTAAAGGCGTGGTTTTGCATGCCATTGCTACTTGAAACCCATTTACTGTGGCAGAGGATTGATTTATAGGAGGTCTTTCCATGAATACATTTTGGTCAAAAAACATTTTCGGAATAGATGCATTAAAAACTATCCGCGATTTTCGCTTTAACACCAGATTTTCCGAACTGTATTTACAAGTGTTACCTATACAACGTGGTATGAAATTACTTGACTTGGGATGTGGACCAGGTTCGTTTACAAGATGTATCTACGACTGGTTTCAAGGGGATTTACACGTTGAAGGACTTGATTTAGACAATGGCTATATTGATTTTTGCACTGAGATAGCCGCGCGAGATCATTACAATATTGCATATACCGTAGGTGACGCCTGTAAAACAATATTTTCTAATGAGAGCTTTGATATCACCACATCATACACAGTGGCACAACATGTGGAAAATTCAGCTTTTTTAAAAGAACAATATAGAATTTTGAAGCATGGAGGATATATTGTCATAATGGATGTAGGAGGATATAACGAAAATATAGTTAGTCAATTAGAGGTGATCCCAATTTCTCGGGAGGAATTTAACATACTAGTTGCTCTTAGAATTGTTGATGAACAAAATAATATTATAAAAGCGGAAAGACATAATAAACATAAAAATTCTGATCATATGACTATGAATCTGTTGAACGATATGGGTTTTACTAACATTCTACATCAAAAGATAAAAATATTTGGTAGTCCGGATAATCCACAATCTGATGATTTTTCGAGACTAATAATTAACAATTTTTATTCTCAATATATTGACCTAGCAATTTCTATTTTAAACGCGGATAACAGTGACGATATAAAACATATTGCGAATCTATATATTGATTTGGTAAACGAGAGAAAAGCAAAACGTATTGAAATGTACGAAAACAATATAAAACTATGGGATAGTATTGAAACAGATGTGAATATTATTATTGCGAAAAAAGGCAAATTGCCTGTTGACATGCGACTCGACTATATGGAGGCGAAACAAAGGTGAAGTTCCAATGTATTATGTTAGGGACATCAACCCTGGCGATATGCTTTCACCAGTACCATCCTTCGTTTTTTCAATATGGCATAGAATAAAATGTAAGTGAAATTTTCCTTCATTTGATAATTTCCCAAATTAGATCCTCCCCCTAAAACATAAATATCAAAAACCATATAACAGCCGGAGGAACTGTCACGATTGTTGGTGGAGTTGGCGTAATCAACCAAAAAGTCGAGGAATGGTTACATAATGCGGGTTATCCTCCTTTAATAAAGAAGTTAAATTGACCGGAGATCAGAATTACGTCTCTGACGATGGCGCAGAAATTATTCAACTTAGTAGCCAAGGAACATCTACTCTTGTGGATTTGCAAGCTCTCAAGCCTTAAATAATGTCATTTACTTTGGAAAAGCTTCATCGGAATTAAATGTAGGAGAACTGGCCATGTTTGCTGGCCTTCCGAATGCGCCAAGTGTCTATGACCCATATAAAAATATGACACTCGCACTTGAGCGTCAACACGTGTTTGAAAATAGTATTGCTGTCCAATATAACAACTCAACTTTAAATGTTTTAATCTGCTTTACGGAAAGCGAAAATCCACCAAAATGCCAAACTGAAAAAATCGTCAGAAAAATGGTAACCAAAATTAAGGAGCCCTTTGGGTAACCTAAGCCCAACGAGCGATCCATAAAATCTGACATTGTTGTTCCAGCTGTACTTGTTGACGTTATTTTAGTGCGATATTAGTTATGGATGGAAATTTTTCATTAATCGCTGAGTAGATTGTAGGGTCTTCGCCTCCCAAGCTCCAAATTGAAATACCATTTAGGTTATACTTGTTTACCAAGTCGAGAAGAGATTTGATAGATGCCTCGTTTTCAAACCATACAGTATGATTAACGTTTTTGTCTGAGTAAGTGTAATGTGGGCCGCTTTTAGGATCTTCGGTAACATTGGCTCGATAAAGTGTAGCGTTATTTATAGCCTGCAAATAATTAATCCCTTTACCTTTGGAGCCTGACCAATCATAGCCGTAATCTGGAATCCCTAACTCGATTTTTTTAGGATTTATAACCGATGTCGAATAGGAAAGAACGTTATTGACCCATTCCACAGGAGCAATCGGACCGGGACTGGACGTGGCCCATGAATAATCATACGCCATAATACGGACTTTATCGGCAACCTCACCAATAGCTTTGTAATCTTGCCCAGGATGTTCAGTCGCCTTAGTCTTTGGAGCCAGTGTGACAAAGAGAACCTTATTCTTTTGATGGAGTGCGTTTGCTAACTTTTGTACAAAGATAGTAAAGGCATCTTGATCGACTGGTAAAACATTCTCGTAATCGAGATCTATCCCTGTGTAGTTTTTCGATGTCACTCTGTTTACGATGTTTTGGATGTGATTTTGCATCAAAGCAGGATCGTTAACAATGGTAGATATTAAACCTGAGTTGAATTCGTTACTGATTAAAGGTGTAAGGGTTAGCTTTTTATTCTGCGCATACGTAATTATTTGCTTCTCTTCTGAGTTCTTGAGTGGTTTAAGGTCGCCGGAGCTTGTTGCGTCATACCAAAAAGGAGACATTTCATTAAATACTTCTGGATTATTTATCACCGAAGTAAAACTTTTTGATTGAGCCCAGTATGGCATCCAACCGTTAACGGAACGACTTTTGTTGGAAGAATTGTTTGTGGCTAAGGTGGACGAAGTTATATAGTTTGTTACCGCTAGAATGCAAACGACGGCAATTGCAGTTTTAAATAATAGATGCATATTTATTTTAATCATAGAAATAGGCCTTTCTGCGTTTAAACTATGTTTTAATGATATTATACTAGAGCCGCTCTGCTGGACTTTCTGAAGAGTCCTCTCCTTGGCTTGCTTTCCGCAGAACTACTGTCGTATTTTGAAAATAATAGATTGGGGCAGCATATGAGTTCCGCTGGTTGAAGATATCATCGTATTCACACTTCCTTTCCCAATGTTAGATATATTTAACCACATTATTATTAAATTCTGATTAAAATCTAAAAAAAAACAATCATTCGTTCTCAAAGTCCATTTGCAGAAGTCTGAGAACATGTGTTATCAATAAGGGACAGGATGGCGCGTACCATCCTGTCCCTTTTAATGAATTAGTTGTGGCCAAGTCTCATCGTTCTCATCGTTCTCATAGTTACAGAACTCGTTGAGCACCTATGTATGCGTTCAACCAGTAAGCAGTAAATGAGTAAATTGTGACACCCTTGTGGGTAGTGGCACTAATGAATTCCGGCCGGGGACGTTCCACCCCATTGATAGGGCGTTCCAAGCAAATTTTTTGCTTCGGACACAATCCCACTGATTTTGGCAGAGCTTGTGCTGGGTGCTGAAGGAGTTTGCATTTTCTCTAAGGCGTTTTGGGTCAAAGGACC
>JARLHU010000041.1 GCA_031292095.1 Desulfosporosinus sp. | reverse complement strand
CTCCCAGCAAGCCCAAGGATCAAGGTTGGTCGCTTTCATTTTCTCTTTGTCTAACATCATTAGGTCATTTGGGCATGCATACATGCAAGCGGTCTTGTCTTGCCCTTTACATCCGTCACACTTTTCTGCAATTACAAAACTCGGCATAACTATAACCTCCATTATTATATTATTGATAATTAAGCACTCAAAAGTCTTCCACAATTTTGTGCTTAAATTCTAACTCACCACTCAGATCATTCCATTATTTCTGCTGAACAAAACACAGCAGAAACAAAGTCTCCGACTAAGTTACTAGTAAATAACTAACCTTGAAATTATAGGACGGCAACCAACCTCTTACCAAAGGTTATAAGGCTATTCGCCGTCCAAACCAAATCTGTTTTAGAGAGCCTGTTCTAAAATTTCAGCAATATCTAATGCTTTAAGCTGTTCACCTACACCACGAGCTCCGATACCGTCAGCAATCATAGTGAGACAGAATGGACATGCGGTACCAACATAATCAGTTTTCAGAGCGATAGCTTCATCTGTACGCATTTCATTAATACGTTGCCCTTCGTGCTCTTCGAGCCACATCCGACCGCCGCCAGCACCACAACAGAAACTCTTCTCACCGGTATGGGCCATTTCCTTAAGATCAAGGCCAACTGTTTTAAGCAATTCACGCGGTTGTTCGTAAATTTGATTATAACGACCTAAATAACAAGAATCATGATAGGTGATAGTTTTACCAGCACCATGTGAAAGCTTTAATTTGCCTGCCTTAATCAAATCCAAAAGGAATACCGTGTGGTGAATAACTTCAAAGTTACCACCAAACTGTGGGTACTCATTTTTTAACAGATTGTAACAGTGCGGACATTGAGTAATAATTTTCTTGACCCCATGAGAGTTCATTGCTTCAATATTTTCTGTAGCCAAGGAAAAGAATAAATACTCGTTGCCCAATTTACGAGCGGAGTCACCGCAGCATTTTTCTTCATTTCCTAAGATAGCATATCGGACACCTGCCGCATTGAACAATTTAACCAAAGCAGCGGAGACTTTTTGATTGCGAGCATCAAAGGCCCCAGAACAACCTGGCCAATACAAATACTCAGCTCCTGGATCCTGTTCATAGGTTTTAACCCCGAGGTTAGTGAGGAAATCAGCACGTGTACTCCAGCCGATGCCCCATGGATTGCCATTGTTTTCCATATTTTTGAAGGCTAATTGTGCTTCCGATGGGAATCGGGTTTCCATGAGGACAAGATTACGACGCATATCGATGGTTTTGTCAACATGTTCAACGAATACCGGACACTGTTGTTCGCAAGAACGACATGTCGTGCAAGCCCAGAGGTCTTCTTCTGGAATCACTTCGCCAATGAGCGCCCGACCTGTCGGCTCTTCCATCTCATCTGTCTCGGTCGCATCATGACCCTCAGCAGCATGAACTGAAGTAGCTAATTCCTTCCTTGCTTCAAGGGCTGCACCAGTTTCTTGCATAAGAACTTTCATATCTTGGATAATCCGTTTAGGGTTAAGATGCTTTCCGCTCAAGTAGGCAGGACAGTTATCTTGGCATCGCCCGCAACGAATACAAGCGTCTGTATTAAATAATGCTTTCCAAGAAAATTCCCGCAATTGACTTTTTCCAAAAGTTTCAATGCTCTCATCTTCAAAGTCGATGAGTTCAGGGATACCAATTGGTCCACGGTTACGGAAGAATTGATTCGCCATACCGAGTAGGACATGGAAAAGTTTTGAGTTTGAGAAATAGCCAATAAAGCCCATAGCGAGAACAAGATGGAACCACCATAGAAACCGGTGTAAGGATAAGAGTTGTGCTTCATTCAACCAAGCCCTTAGAGGGATGGATATCCACTGCCCAATAAAGCCATAGCTAGCCCACTGATCCGGCGTTGTGGTATAACTCAAGGCTGCCATCCGTACCCCTTCAATGAGAAAACCAGTAACTAAGATAACAAATAATAGGATTAGTGTAATGGCGTCATCGGCAATATTGTCTAGACGATCCGGTCTGACGATATATCGGCGATAAGCGGCCATGAGGATACCAATAATAGCTGCAAGTCCAAAAATGTTGGCTGTCAACTTAATAAAAAGATAAAGCCAGCCATGAAAAATTTGTAAGCCAACATCTGCTTGGAGGGTGATAATTGCAGTTGCAAAAGCTAGTAACACAAATCCCCAGAAAATCATAAAGTGCATTATACCAGGATAGGGATCTTTAAGAATCCGTTTGTGAAATAATCCATAGACAACAATGTCTTTAATTCCTTGCCCAACGTCTTTCCAGCGATTTTCAGGTTTGCCTAATTTCCAAAGCTGGACTCGTTTGAACACACCGTAACTAAAGAAAATAAGCGCAAAGATGAAGAGTAAATAAAGCCAATGCTCTCCTTCAATGTTCCAATACACCTGGCGTGTGGCTGCGGCCATTCTTCTCTCTCCTTGTCCTATTTAGTGAAGCGCCTTTGAGAGGCGCTTCGCTAAATGTTTTTTATTTTTACTTGACTAGTTTCTTAAATTCTTCAGTCAACATGGGAACTACTTCGAAAAGGTCACCCACAATACCATAATCTGCGACATTAAAGATGTTTGCCTCAGGGTCTTTGTTGATGCCAACAATGAACTTTGAGGAGCCCATGCCCGCGAGATGTTGGATTGCTCCGGAAATTCCACAAGCGATATAGAGAGTTGGAGCAACAGTTTTTCCAGTTTGTCCAACTTGGAACTTGTGTTCTTTCCACCCAGAATCTACAGCAGCACGTGAAGCTCCGACGGCAGCTCCGACAACATCAGCTAAGGCTTCCAAGATAACATAATTTTCAGGGCCACCCATTCCACGTCCACCGGAGACAATGATGTTCGCCTCAGTGAGGTCTGGACGGCTAGAAGCAGCGATGGCAACTTCCTTAAGAATAGCACGTAAGTCAGCGGAATCGATGTCAGCTGTTTCCTTAACGATTTCAGATTTACGTCCAGCATCAGGGTCAGTTACTTTAAAGGTATTAGGGCGAATCGTCGCCAGAATTGGCCGAACATTAGAAGTAAGATATTCGAAAGCTTTGCCAGCATAAATAGGACGTTTAAAGACTAAGAAGCTACTCGCGTCCGTTTCCATTCCTGTGCAGTCAGACGCTAAGCCAACTCCTAGGCGTTGGGCCAAGCGGGGTGCGAGATCTTTTCCGATGGCGGTGTTTCCCATTAATACGGCCTGGGGCTCCTCTTTGCGGATAAGCTTGTTAAGCACCGAAGTATAGGCCCCTGTCGTATAATCCGCTAATTTCGCATCATCGATGAGTATGACCTTATCCGCTCCACCGGCGGTAACAGTCTGAGCAAGTCCTTCAATACCTTGACCAATTATAACGGCTACCAGAGGTTCGCCAGTTTCATCCGCTATTTTCCGTCCTTGGCTGAGAAGTTCTAAGGAAACTTTACGAATCTCTAAGTTACGTTGTTCGACAACAATTAAAATCCCTTTTGCCATGTTAATCCCTTCCTCCCTTTACAGAATCTTAGCTTCTTCGCGCAAGAGTCGTGCTAATTCCTTAGTTGCTGATGCAACATCTCCTGGAATCCTTTGACCCGCTTTACGAGCCTCAGGTAAACTGAATTTTTGTACACTCATTTTTGGTGCTAAATCTCCTGCACTAAGTCCAAGATCAGCAAGGGTGAGCGTTTGAATTGGCTTTTTCTTAGCTTTCATAATTCCCGCGACGGATGGATAACGGGGCTCATTAAGGCCTTTTTGAGCAGTTAATACGATTGGTAATTCGGCTTCGATTGTCTCTGTTCCTCCGTCAATTTCACGGGTAGCAGTCACATGAGTTCCAGTAATATCGAGTTTGAGGATACTACTAATAGAAGGAACATTCAGAATTTCTGCTAAACGGACACCAATTTGACTGGCACCATCATCAATGGCGATACGACCAGCTATGACGACGTCACACGGCATTTTGGAGATTGCTTTGGCAAGAACTTCTGCATTGGCCCATTCATCAGCATTTTCTAAGGCAGGATCGCTAATTAGAACGCCTTTGTCAGCCCCCATCGCTAAAGCAGTACGGATTGCATCTTGAGCTTTGGCACCTCCGATACTAACGACGGTGACCTCGCCACCTAATTTCTCTTTTAGCTTGATTCCCTCTTCAACGGCAAATTCATCGTACGGGTTGATAATAAGATTTACCCCATTGGCATCGATTTTGCCACTACCATCTAGTACAATTTTAGCCTCAGTATCAAATGTTTGTTTGATGTAAACGATGATATTCATGCTTTCTCCTCCTAACTTTTCCTAGTCTGCCAAACAGGCACATGAGAGTGATCTATATTTGGACACCTCCCTGGAAACCAGGGGGAATGGTATCACCAGGTTTAGCTTGTTCCGTAGATAAAGTCCTAACTTTTACAAACCATCCGGTTGGCTAGCTGAGCATAGTAGTTCGGACAATTCCATAACCTGTAAGACATCTCCCTTTTCCAAGCCCGCGCAAGCATCGTCCAGCATCGCAATACAGTAAGGGCAAGCGGTGACTAAGATGTCCGCTTTTTT
>JARLHU010000003.1 GCA_031292095.1 Desulfosporosinus sp. | reverse complement strand
GCTATTTTTTTTATATTTCCCGTCCTATCATGTTCTCCGTGCGTAAGCAAAAGTGGACATGTAATTTTATATTGTGCTTCATAATGCAAGCAGCGAACCAGTTCTATCCATATCGAAATAAAGTCTCCTTTTGCAACCTTGCTTGTTGCATCGTATACGTATGCTTGTACTTCTGGCTTCACTGCGCTTGCCTTTGCTATTTGCCTCTTAAGAACTTTTTCAGGGTAAAGATGAAAAATGGCTGGCGATAATTTTATTGCAGCGGTCTCACCAGTAGAAAGTTTTAACGTTATACACGTAGATCCAATGATCACTAATGCCCTAACACGTTTTGGATATCGAAATACCAGTTCCTGTGCAATATATCCACCCATTGACTGTCCAACGAAAACCGCTTCTTGATACCCTAATTCATCAATGAAAGAGAGTAAATCCTCAACTGACCCAGCTATCGAAAAGCCCTCGCCAGTTGGTTGAGACTCACCTTGTCCACGCACATCCCATGTCAAAACTCTATATTTTTGAACGAGTATATTAACCTGAGTGTCAAACATGCGGTGATCCATAGTCGCACCGTGCGTAAACACAATAAGAGGTTTATCCGTTTGACCTGCCAACCAGTAATGAATCGGACAACCTTTACGATTAACCACGTATAGTTTATTCGCTGAACCGTCCATGTTTGCTTCTCCCTTGAAACTCACTAAAGTATATTTAGAGATACTAGTAACCTACTTATAAAACACGAACATGTTCTCCAAAACAGCCACCCCGGCTTTGGCTACACCATAGACTGGACGAGCTATCGTTCTATGGTAGGATACCACAAACCTACACATATTAAAACGCACATGTTAGGGAGACAGCCACCCCCGGCGGGCTGCGCCCAGATACGGGGGGATAGGGCGTTTGGTATTCAGTATTTCATATTTTATGAACTAATTTCATTTCCTGATGGTATGTCATTTTCTTTAGTCAAAGGTGCACGTTTCAATGTCGACAGTATTACATAACCACATACAATACCACTGATATCGTAGACTCGTGTTTCCGATACAATAAATTGATACCATTGAAATTTGAATAAAAATAAATTGTTCAATAATATGTTGATATTAAAAACTAGTGTTGGAATTCCTATCGGTAAAAGCATTTGCCAATCAATAATCCATTTTCCTTCTTGTTTCATCCGAGAAACCAATCCTGGCACAGAGAACAGCATTCCCCAGATTAGCAAAAATAATCCAATAAAGAACAAAAAAGGCCAGACCGTCCAAACGATCTGGCAAATAAATTCAGTGGCCGACCTCGAAATGGTGAAGTCACCGGTCCCATGGAAGAACAGCAGCCACCTTAAAAAGGATAAAAACGCAGTAGAATAGTCTGTACTTATGGTGAAATAGCGAGCGTACGTTCATTTCCTAAATGTTTCCATATCGACAAGGTGTCGCTGCTTAAAGCTTTTTTCACTGCCATTCTCACATCTTCCTCGGTATTGTCTTGTAGACCTTTCATTATTCTTTCTACACTTTGACCTGCAGATGAAATAAATGCTAAATCCGGTGTCTCCACACCATGAACTAAGTTATTACGAATACGTCTAATATACTCAAGTTCACCAATCAAATTTTCATCAAACAAATTTAATTTTTTTAGAACTCTTGTTGATGTACCCATAAACTTGGAATCGATATCACGCAAAATAGTTATTTCGTGAATAAAACGTTCGAAACAAATCCATTGTGAGATAAAATATCCAATCGCCTTGTTTTTTGCAGTATTAATTGATTCATCTATAATAATTCCTTGGTCACTTTCTTTTCGAACCTCAGCAAAAGCAGTATAACGTTCTGGTTCTGCTGCGAGAATTTGGTCTATAATTTGTTGGGCTACTGACCTTTTTTCTGTTTCCGAGTGAAGTGAACTAATATATGGGCTAATATCCTCAGGAGATGCAATATCCAGCTTTTTCAACAAGGAATATAGAATATCCACCTCTCCTAGAATTGGTTCTAAACCCTCTCCTTTAAGAAGAGGTTTAGCTGCTTCAAACAGATATGATGAAAGTTCATAATGGTTTCCAAATGGCGTCCCTAGTTTAGTTACCCTAACTTCAATAGCCTTCTGTAGCCTTTCTAAGGCTATCTCTCCAACTAAAACCATTCCATTTAATTCATCCAATATTACAAGTTCCTCTTCTGATAGAGTCCCCTGAAGCGGTTTGTAAATAAGATCATGTTCAACTTCGGACCATGCATGCATTAAAACTGAAGCAACCTGTATTTCGACCCTTGCATCTGCATATCTTTGTTGAGCTTCATTTAGTGAAGTATCTCTAATCTGAACTCTGTAATGCGTTGCCCAATAACCTGAAAATCTCTTTTGGTACGAAGGATTTGATGTTCCAGTGAATTCTTTAGGGGGCGTAGCTAATACAAATTGGTCCTTAATAAGCTTATCAACCTCATCGCGTTCACCTGGAAAATATAGAGCTACCCTAACTCCTGCAAGGTCGACTATATCATCATAAATTCCATCAATCGTTGTATATAGCTTTTCAACCGATCTCTGTTTGATCTTTAAAGCAAGTCGTTTTGGGTTCTTTGCACGAGATGTAACGATTGCACGAATGCCAGATGCCTGTAATTTAGTTTCAAGTTGTTGGGCTACTATACGGCAAGCCATCTCATAAAAATCAAATTCTTTTTTATATCGCCCAATAAACTGATTAATTAAGTCCACAGATAACACATCCCAATAAAATAGTTGTTTAAGTTTAATGCAAGAAAATATTTTATCTCCGAACCCCTTCACCTTGGCTAGTGTTGGGAAAACTCTGTTTCTGCCCGTTGTATTTGATAAACAGGCTATTCAATTTTACAAGTGTCTAGGCGCGTTTGAGCAAAATATTTTAGACAGATTGACTTCCTGATTGCACAACAAATTTTCGCCAGGCGC
Source organism: Desulfosporosinus sp. (assembly GCA_031292095.1). Lineage (GTDB taxonomy): Bacteria > Bacillota > Desulfitobacteriia > Desulfitobacteriales > Desulfitobacteriaceae > Desulfosporosinus. The sequence continues at coordinate 5,857 of JARLHU010000003.1, read as the reverse complement.
AGCAGGATAGACATTTGCTGCCCACTCTTCCTACGCATCAATTCTACATCTCTCGACGAGACAGTTTTCTAATCTATCAGATGAGCTACCTCTATACATTCCACAACTTTCCTAAATATTCCTTCCATGAATAGCAGAAATATTCCAAGAAAAAACAAAAAAGCCAGACCGTCCAAACGATCTGGCAAATAACTACAGTGGCCGCCTTGGCTATATATAGTTTCATTGATCATTTAGGGTTCTAGTGACCAGTCACATAAAAATACGTAGTTGTTAAGAAAAGATGGCCAACCCGGTGGTGGCTGCGCCATGGTCGGCCTGAGCTGAAAATACTGCCTTCCCACATTCTATACTACTAGTCAATCGACACATAAAATAAACACACATTTTAAATGCGCCTATTATTGAATATTAAATGCTTTTATAACTTCATAGTCTATTGCATTTAAGTATTTTTTTATTATATCGATATGAATTAAAATGTCATCAAATGAAAGGTCACTTGCCTCATCGTTATGATGGATGATGTTATTTCTTTTTGTTACAACAAAACCAATTGTATCTTTGTAAGTATAAAAGTCAGTGCTATTTAATAGGTCAATTCCAACCTTGGCAAATGTAGATATTGTTTTAGCTACATTTCCAGAAAGCTCATCATCTATATCATGCTTTGTGATGCAAAGACAAAAATCTTGAAATTTTAGTTCCTTATCTTTGTTTTTAATAATACTCCATCTTATTAAATTGTTTGGAATAGCATAAATCTTAAGTTTACTATTAACTTCATTAACCACGGCAAAACAAATTTCCTTCAAATAAGATTCTAAATACGCACAACTCATAACCATAAAGGACTTATTGAAAAAATTCACATTATTCTCGATAAACTCTTCGGGGTCATCACTTAAGACCTTTTCTTTGGCAGTAATAATTAATGAACTCAAATCATCATAGAATTTATTATATTTAATAAGAATGTTTGTATTAGTCATTTATCTTTTCCAGCTTTTCTTTCCACAATTTCCGTCTCCGTAAAATAGAGCCTTTATTTTGCGTTCCGCCCGATAAAGTTTTCTGCAGTTCATCCATTTCACATAATTCTTTAAAATTTTTAATTATTTCATTCTTGTTGTCTTTAACAAAATCAATACTATAATCTTTAAAGGACCACATTATTAAATCGTAGTATACCATGCTCTGTTTTGCTTTTTGTTTATTTGTATCTTTAAATATAATTTCCTTGTCGAATACAGCAGTACATTTATCAATTGTATCATTAAATAAAACTCTATACTGATTAATCACTTCATCGCAAGCATTTTGATTTTCTTCCATAAATGCATCTAAATATTTTGTCAAATTCCCTTCATAATCAGCTAAATCTCCAAGCATAGCAAAAAACCGCAGAATTTGTTCTTCATTCTCTAATCCATCTTTTTTTGAGCTACCTTCTAATTCATCTTTCTTTGTATTACCTTTAAAATCTACAATAATTTGATTTTTTCCTAATTCAATAAGTAAATCATTAAATTTACCTGGATAAATAGCATGTCGAATTTCTTGATGAGTTAATTCGACCGCCCCCTGATTCAACCTAGCAAAGATATCTTTTATAAGTTCTTTACTATTATCCTTCCGTAATATTATACATCTAATAGTATAATTATTCATATCTTCTCGGAGATCTTCTAATTCGCTAAATCTTTTTCCATTCAATTCATCCAACTGTGTTAGTCCCTCAAGTGCAAATTCATCATTAAGAAATCTCTTCACAGTGGTGATTCTTTGAACACCATCAATGACAATATGCTTTTTTTCTTCATCTTCTGCAAAATAACAAGCTGGTAATGGTATTCTCATCAATATTGATTCAATAAACCTAGATGTTTTCTCTTCATTTACTTTATTCCATTTATACTTCCTCTGAAAATCAGGATTTAACTTTAGTTTCCCTCCATTTACACGACTAACCAATGTTTCAAAAGGATAGTCTATCGGGTATAAATTTAAGACTTTGTTTTGCATGCTAATAATTATCATTCCTTTCTGTGTGTTCTAACAGTACAAATAGAGAGATATTTTCCATATACCATGAGTGAATCCACTATTGTATAGATGTGCCAGCGGGTGTATACACTTTATCCAATACTTTTTAAAGACACTTCCTCTTCTCTTATTTCGCCACATCCTCTATCTAGTACCTTCCGCATATTTCCTCGTTTTCCTCCTAAGATCGCAGAAATAATCCAATAAAACACAAAAATAGGCCAGACCGTCCAAATGATCTGGCAAATAACTACAGTGGCCGCCTTGGCTATATATAGTTTCATTGGTCAAGTAGGGGTCCAGTGACCCGGCACATAAAAGTACGTAGTTGTTACGCCAAGACTTTATCCCGGCGGGGTTCGCCCAAAGCACGTGAGGGTCTTAGACAAACGAGCATTGTGAATAAATGACACCATGGATGGAGACCCCTTCTACCTTTCTCTCAAATAATAGGAAATCAGGTCCAGTGAAGGTGGTTGCTTCTTCAACTGCCTAAGCATAGTTACAGTTTGTCCCCGATGGTATGTTGAATGATTGGTCACATGTAGCATCTGTTTCCACAATTCTAAAGAATATGGTACCCCTTTGAGAGTCTTAAAACTAATCTCTTGTGTCAAAGCCTCTTCCGTTAATGACAATAGAAATTTATTAGTCTTATTTCTTAAATTATCCCAACGTTCGGCTAAAGAAGTATAAGTTGTAAAATCGTCTGGATTTAATTGGGTTCGACCTTGTTCCCCTATCCAACGGGATAGCCACAATCCTTCCGCGCTCAAAACATGTACCATTGTATCTCGTATCGACTTGAAGCTACTCGATAAATCCCGAACAAACTCCTCATTTTCTAAGTTGCTAATTGCAGTCAGCAACTTCTTATTTGCCCAATCATCATAGCTATACAGTTCGATTATCTGACTCTTGTTCATTATGTATGCCTCCTTAATTTGAGAAAGGATCATGTTCCCATGTTAAAATACTAGTAACCGACACATATAAAAACGTCCAAGTTTCGCAAGACAGCCACCCCGCCGGGCTGCGCCATGGGTAGAATGTTATGGAGTGATTGAATGGACTAGGAAGGCACTCATAATCGTTGCAATACTATACTTTACATCGATGGTGGCCTATTCTATACCTCAATAATGAATCTTTCAAGAACCTTTTGTACACCACTGGCAAAGGAATCCGCCGCGCCCCAATCAAAATTAAAAATCATTCCTTCTGAACTCCCTGTAGATATCGCTCGCACATCAGTTTTTCCATAAATATTATCTATTATTACAACTAAAGCCACCCTATTTTTAACTCGCATAAAGTATTTCTCAAACACCAATGTTCCGATGTAAATTCCATTTCCCAGGTCATGAGTTTCCTCATGCACCAAATCTGCATTTTCATTTAGTTTTACCAATTCCAATGCTTCCTTGGGAGAAATACTTACCTTAAAGTTGTTAATGCTCATATTTACACTCCCTCATTCAAAAATCAAAGCCGATCGTAATCATTTACAACATTCTACCCCGAAGGGCTACGCCATGGACCGGATGCACTATCGTCACATGGTAGAGATACTGCTAACCTAAATATATAATGACGAACATATTAACCTAGACATCCACCCCGGCGGGGATCGCTCAGATATTCGCATCGAGCACGGTTCGATGGCGAGTGGCGGAAGGGGGCTTATGCTACGTTCGTCCAGATAATCCCTTATAGGGTTTATCATCTATTTTAGCTCGTTAAAACATTTATCCTCAGCAAAAAACCATTCCATCAGATAATTTATATAAACCACTATCAACGTAGTAAACATCTTTCATAATTTTACTAATTTTGCAAAGTAGTTTTGTCTCATTTTACCCTCTCTTCCCTTCTGATTTTAACAGTAAGAAAAGTCTGGTAATAGAAACTATAATCTCCGAATTTGATACACTTTTGAAATGAGTAAAAATATAAGTTAAATCAATGGGTTGGCGCGATAGAGGCAAAATTGCTGGCGTTAGTGTAGATATTGAGGGATAACCCCCCTGAAAATCTAAAGCCCTGCTTCCAATTTCGGTGGCAGGGTTTATCATTTATTCAAATATTATAAGTATTCCAACTATTTTTCAACGCAAGATTTTTTAGTGATTCTTTATCTTCCGCACTATTCTTATGAATTTCTTGATGATTTTTCTTTTTTGTAACTATAATGTTACTAGGATCTAATGCCTTTCTAGGATTATCTGATTTTCGTTCCTTATGATGACCTTCAGCATCATTATCAAACTCTTCGCCTGTTAATTGATCGCAAACAATATTCTCAGCTTTCACTTTTTTCTTAGTCAACTTAGGTAATTCTTTTTGTATCCTATCAGATTCAATACTACGTTCTTTTTCCAACTTTGGAGAGTCAATAAAAGCATTTATACAATCTCGACTATCCTTCAATTTTTCCCTTTCTAACTGCGGTCTTGGTTCTTGTATTCGCTTGGATATTTCCTTAGTAATGACAGATGTATCTGCATATTTTGAAGATCCATTTTCGAATTTTTCATCATCAACTAAGTCATTATAAATCATATTTGCACCTTTTTTATCCGTAATCAACAAATTCGGTATTTCATTTTTATTGATAAAAGTCTGACCATCATTTCTTACAATACCACCTTTAGTTATAGCGTTTCGAGTAACTGCCTTTTCTTTATCGGTCAAATTCTCATTATCAGGAAAATCTATCGGTAGGTCTCCCGCCATGTATTTTACCAATGATGTTTCTTTTTTGTTATTTTCCATCAAGACCATCCTCACTATCATCGGTCATTACTTCATATAGTTGTTGAAGTACAATAAAGGCTTTATTCGTTTTATCAATTCCAGTGTCTGGATGAACTAACTTAACAATTCTTCGGTACCATTGTTTTGCTAATTCTGGTGAATCGTACATTTCATCTGTAATGCCTAGCATTTTATTTCTTTGCTTCCCCTCAAGCATAGTTAAATAAAATGTGTATTCCGCTCTTTCGTCTACAAAAGGCCCCTTCTTAAAATCACTCCACTTTTCCAAAAGGCATTGGAATACTTCATAGAGTTCCTCGTTCGTGTTAGCTTCAATTTTCAATGGAGCTACTATCTCATTAAGTTTTTTTGTAATATCTGAAAGTGTTCCAAGTTTTTTAAAACTTTCGAGGTTTGTAACTAACTTTAATTCTTCAATATTCATACATAAATTTCTCCTTTTTCATCTGACATCTATCTTGAAGTCTACGTCAATTCTACAAAATGTAGTATACCATACAGATGATAAGTGGTCTAAATTGTTTTTCCACAGTCTAAACCTTGAATAGACGGGCGTTCTTGTTCCAGCAATACACTTTCCCCATTGCTCAGTACCCTTTGGAATGAGGATCTCATCGCCCGGATTCAGAACATACTCTATATCATTCATGATGACTGTATATCGACCGAAAACACAAACCATATACTCATCGAATTCATGAGTATGTTTCTTTGAAGTTCTGTCAGCATGACATGTCCAAAACGCCATTTGATTACCATTAGCTCCAGTGTAATAAAAACCTTCGATATCTTTTGTATTCTGCGCATTACTACTAATACGGTTTTTTCTTGATTTCATAAACTCAGGAAAATCTTTCATGAAAACCTCCTGTTTTATAGGCCAACCCCGGCGGGGTTCACCCTAATGAGTTGATAAGTAGCAATGCCCTTGCAATTTTCAATGCTAAGTATCCATTAAACAATACCTGATTGCACTGTCTACGTGAATCCTTGTGGTGTTTAGAAACGGTATGCCAAACTCATCCTTTGTAAG
>JARLHU010000040.1 GCA_031292095.1 Desulfosporosinus sp. | reverse complement strand
TTTGCGTTAGGCATATGAAAGAAAATAACAAGTCAAAGATACCTTGGATATTTTGCGTCAGACAAGAAAGTATGTTCACCTCATAGCGGGGCTATTAGGTGAACATGCCGACGCAGCATGACATATAGAAAACTTGGCTGTCGCCCGAAGACACTGTCTTCGCACGAATTACTCATTCTGTCAGCTTCAGCGAAGGCGGCCGCCTAGTTGCACTTATGCTTCCAGAAAGTATATAAACGTCAGTTTATACTTTCTGACTAGTACAAAATAGACTGGCATACTGACTGGTTATTTGCTTGAATGTGCCTTATACTAGAAACTGCGTAATCTACTTTTCAGGGTCGGATATCAGAGGCCAGTGGTCAGAAGATATCAACTATCGATGAAATCAGTTAAAGCTCAGAAAGGCCATTGCGTATACTACGCAACGGCCTTTTTTTATTCAGAGAAGTAGCATATGATAAATTGACAAATAAGAGGAGTTGTAGGATTGAGACCAAATCGAAGCCAATGGGCTGATCTTTCATTATTATTAGTTACCCTAGTTTGGGGTTCCACCTTCGTCGTCGTCAAATGGGCTATACAGGATCTTCCCCCGTTTCCATTTCTAGCGATTCGCTTCTTCCTCGCGTTTATTAGCCTATTACCCTTTCTCTGGTTCCAAAAAAATCACCTCTCCAAAAAAAGCCTACTCATCGGAGTGGCCTTGGGAGTCTTCCTCTTCTCTGGATACGCCTGGCAAACAGTGGGCTTGCAATATACAACCGCATCTAATGCAGGTTTTATAACCGGCCTCTCCGTTGTTTTTGTCCCTGCCCTTGTCACTTTAACGACACACAAACTTCCAAGCCTCAGCCTATTCCTTGGTATCCTGAGCGCACTGGTAGGCCTTGCTCTTCTTTCCTTAGGTGATCGTTTTCAGGTCAACAAGGGTGACATCATGGTTCTTGTTTGTGCCTTAAGCTTTGCACTACATATTTTCTTAGTCGGTCGTTATGCCCCTCAGACTAATGCCACCGTATTAGCCAGTGTCCAAATTCTCACCGTGAGCGTCCTAAGCGGTATTTTTTCACTACTTTCACCTCAACCACCAATGCACTTCACCTCAACTGTCTGGCTGGCCATACTAGTTACCGCCGTTCCTGCGACCTCACTCGCTTTCTTTGTTCAAACCAAAATGCAACAATTCACCACTCCGACCCATACCGCCCTCATTTTTTCCATGGAACCCGTTTTTTCCGCCATTTCAGCTTTTTTCCTGGCCGGTGAGGTATTAACACTCAAGGGAATTATTGGTGCCAGCTTGGTCTTAGGTGGCATGTTAGTTGCTGAGTTTACTGGATCGGAAAACGAAATACCGTTAGAATGAAAAGAATGTAAAAGGCCCCTCCAATCAGGAGACTGCTCGGAAAGATCACTCCTTTTCTCCGCAGAGAAAGGTATGGAATCATCGCAGCCCCCAAAGCGAGAAACGCACTCCACAGTGCCAAGGTATCCAATTTCCATGGCGTAAGGGCAATACCGATCGCTGGAATCACAGAACTCTGAAATACCATAGCTCCGGTCAAGTTTCCCATAGCTAACGTATCTTTGCCACGACGAATCCAAAGGACACTATTAAACTTTTCCGGCAACTCTGTCGCTATCGGAGTAATAATTAAAGAAAGCACAAAGACAGGTATTCCGACAGACTCTGCAATGGGCTGCACAGCATTGACAAAGCCATGCGCTCCAAAAACAATCGCAATTAAGGCTAAAACAATTTGCACTAAAATCATGGCCATTGTCGGCTCATCAGTCCGACCCGCCACATAGAGCGGCGCCAAATTTTCCTGCTTATGCCCCCCCTTACTAGCGCGTAAGGTCTGGAATACATAAATTCCGTAAGCTAAGAGAAGTCCCACGGCAGCTCCATCCTTGAGCAATTGATTGGGTAGAAAGGATGCTAGAATGGCCAGCGTATAAACAAAGAGGAAAAATTCTAAGTCACGTTGAACAACTTTAGTATCCAACTGTAGGGGCCGATTCTTCCGACGAAACAGCAACGCCGCAAGCCCCGTGATAAAAAAGGCCAGCGTTGCCAACATGAAAGGTGCACCCAGAATAGCTCCTATGCCAATATCTGAGCCGTCTGTGTCCATTCCGCATCCTAAAAAAGCTATAATAGGAACCAGAGTCTCTGGCAAAGCCGTCCCGACAGCCGCGAGTATACTCCCCACAGCTCCGGCTCCAAGCTTTAGCCTCTGCCCCAACCATTCAATCCCGTTGGTAAACGCTTCTGCCCCAATCAAAATAATACCTAAACTCACAATAAGCATCCCTATATCTTTCAAGCATTCCTCTCCCTTCTTCTTTCATTATCATATAAACTTCCCGCAAGTCCACCCCTCATTCTAAATATACGAGCGAGGGATTTTTTTATGATAGGAACTAGGGAACTTAGCGTTACAACACAGGAGTGTAAGTATGAAGCACAATACTTTAACCATCTAGCGACAATGCATGCTCCCTTTGTTGAAAATGTATTAAGAGAGGGCAAAACACTATGGACGACATAGGTTCTAGAGATTTGGCGTTTTATCGCTTGCAATCAGCTTGGGAACGCTTGATAGTTGCTGAAGATATGTTTCGATTGGGGCATTATCGCAAAATCATTGCCAGTGCCCAAGATTTAAGGCTAGCCAGTGACTATGATGACTTTTATCTTGCTAGTAAACAAGATGCAGAGAAAACGATTGCTGATGCACGTGAATTTATTAGTGTTGTCGAGAACTTTCTCAAGGCTCACTATTCGCCTTAGAGAAAAGATCAAATCTCTAAAGACGTTCTCACTGGGAACGCAAAGGCGGACGGTTCTTGCTTCCATAATAAGCAACCAAGAACCGTCCCCATTTGCATGCATGAGCATGCGAAAAATGTTCGATAACTACCAAGTTTGGCATCGCACTCGGATAGGGATTGCTTATTTAATTTTTTCCAGCAAATCTTGCTCCCATTCCAAAGGCCTTTTCACAATCTATTGGAAATTCGTCTCTCCGTCTTTTGGCTTTATGAACTTCGTCAAACGCCGTTACAACATACTTAGAATAATCGTTAAACTGATAAGTATCTGTAACATATAAAACCTCAGGAACCTCGGGAGCTTGGAAAATACGCCCTAACATATTTTCAGTTCCCTTGAGAACAGGAACATAGCCCCATTCTTTCATTGTTTTCTCATCTAAATTCATGGTGTAAATAAAGCCCACAGGTATCTTCTTCTTGAAAAGAGAAGAATAGTTTGCATCATATACTAGGTACGGGAATGCCATCCGTTCCAGGAATGACCTCATCTCACCAGTAACATTTCCGAAATAAATAGGCGAACCAAGAATAATCGCATCGGCGTTATCAATTTTTTCTAAGATTGGGGTCAGGTCATCCTTAACCGCACATTTCCCGTAACTTTTTCCATCTTTCAATTTACACGCAAAACAACTTATACATCCTTTATAGTTAAGATCATAAAGATGGATGAGCTCAGTCTTAGCTCCTTGTGAAGCTGCACCTTCTAAAGCTTTATTCAGTAAAGTTGCGGTATTTTCATTTTTTCTCGGGCTTCCATTAATAGCTAATACGTTCATACCCATACCTCCATTTTGTATTCCCTTTTCTTGTACTTGACTGTCCTTTGTAAATTATATATTATTTGAAAATAAATGATAGTATGAACTTTTTTGTAAGGTACTATACAAAAGGAGAGTATCAATGGCAAATTGGTCAACAGACGAATGTAATTGCCCTATCGTATATACATTATCCGTTGTCGGAGGTAAATGGAAATGGGTTATACTTTATAGGTTATCTGAGCACAAAGTCGTAAGATATGGTGAACTAAAAAAAATGCTCCCCCCTATTAGTCACAAAATGCTAAGCCAACAGCTCAAGGAACTCGAAGCTAAACAGTTGATTTATCGAGAGGAATATCATCAAATACCACCCAAAGTAGAATACTCTTTAACCGAAAAGGGAAGGACATTAATCCCAGTATTAGACCGCATGTCCATATGGGGAACTGAAAACAAACCCCTCCCGACAGGACCCCCTTGGAGCAAACAGGAATAGTTTTCATGTTCCAGGTCTTCCCCAATTCTAAATATTCCGGTTAAATTGTCTGGTGCTACCTCTATAACTGTTTGACTGAAATATTTGGTAAAATAAAGGAATAAAACTAGTTTTAGGAGAAGTAATTTAGGATTCTGGATTCTGGATGCTCGACGATAATATAGAGTATCTTAGAGAAGGAATATTTGAGAAGTTTCTAAAACCGGATTTAGTAAAACGTAGGACGGAGGTGTTTTAGCTATGAGCATTGAAACGAAAATATTAATTCGTCTGAATGATTTGGACGATGAAAGTAAACTTAGGGTATTGCAATTAGCAGATACAATCTTGGCGGAAAAAGGGTTACCACCTGCTAAGGATGTGTTGGATATTGAGGACATAAAGAATGCTGTGATTACACACAGCACTAAATACCCTATAAAGAATATTGGGCTTTTTGGTTCATACGCCCGCGGCGAGGCTGACGAGGATAGCGATATTGATCTTATTGTTGAATTTGAGGATAAAGTCAGTTTGATGAAGGTTATTGGTCTAAAGGCTAGACTCGAAATGGATTTAAAGAAGAAAGTTGATTTGGTAGAACCCGATAACATTGATGCAGATGTCGCCACTGCTCTAGCGAAGGATATGGTGATTTTATATGAGAAGCAATAGAGACCATAAATTACTTACACAGATTTCCGAAGAAATAACCGACATTGAGTTTTTTACGGTTGGCATTACTGAAAACAAGTTCATGCTAAACAAGGAAAAGCAAAAAGCTGTTTGCTTATCCTTTCAGAATATTGGCGAATACGTAAAAAATATTTCTCAAGAATTAAAAGATCGATACAATGATGTTGAATGGGTTGAAATATATGGTTTTAGGAACATCGTAGCTCACGAGTATTCGAAAATTAAAATGAGTCAGGTCTGGCAAATGGTTCAGGAAGATTTACCACACTTAAGGGCAGATGTAGAAAAAATTCTCAGAAATCTTTAGGCTTCTTAACGAGAGTAGGGACGGTTCTTGTTGCATATAAATACAAACAAGAACCGTCCCTACTTGCGTTCCAATCGTTCCGTTCCCCGCCCCTAGCCCGGGACGCAGTGTGACACAGCGCGACGTCTTTACGTAAGCAGAATAGCAAACTTCCGTTCAAGCGACCGACCCCAAATACGGGGCAGCGCACAAGGATGTGCGCTGCCGCCAGTGAGCCAAGGATGGCTCATCTGGCGGGCACCCCGCTCCCAATAGCAGGAGCTTGAACGGTTAGTTTGCTCTGCGTCGTATGATTGAGCGATGTATCACACAAGACCCAGTACCTCTTCGATTGCTTCATTCAATTCTTTTCCCCCGGCTCCTGATTCCGCCGAAAAAGGGAGGATCAGGGAGACATCCGGAATTTCAAACGCCTTAGCTATAACATTTAAGTGTTTAAGCCATTGTCCACGCGCAATTTTGTCTACTTTTGTCGCCACAACCATGGTGGGAACTTGCATAGTACGTAACCACTGATGCATTTCAATATCTTCAATACTCGGAGCATGACGGATATCCACGATTTGAATCACCGCACGTAACGTCTCACGCTTTTTAAGATACGCCTCCATCATAGGACCCCATTGGGCATTAACCGTTTTGGCGACCTTCGCATAACCATAACCCGGCAGATCAACAAGGAACCAAGCATCATTGACCCCGTAGAAATTCAGAGTTTGCGTTTTTCCAGGAGTATTCCCCGTCCGCGCCAAGTTACGACGCCCCAAAAATTTGTTAATTAGCGACGATTTACCCACATTTGATCGCCCAGCCATCGCAATCTCGGGCCACCCACCGACAGGATACTGTTCATATTTAACCGCTGAAGCTACATATTCAGCTTTCCGAATTACTATCAAGATTTCGCCTCATTTCATGAATTTGGGTCGTCAGTGTCTTAGCACGTTCGCACACGCTACATTGCTATTCGCTTGACGATGTTGCTAAAACGCAAAACCTCTGGGCTTTCTGGTCGAATGCTATGCCATCCTTGGCGCATTCGACACTAGGAACATCCTGTTCCGTCGCATGTGAACCGTTGCGTTTCTTAACGCAAAATCGCCTGCGCTCATTGACGCAATTCCGCTAAAGTGCTTCTCTAAGCTAAGAAACTTCCTCTGGGCTTTTGGGTCGACGGGGTTTGGTACGACGAAAGTGTCTCGCGACCCTGCCTATTCGTCGTCTTATAAGCCCAGAGAGAGGGTCGCGAGAACACGGCGTGAAGCCTTTGCGTGAGTCGTAGCCAAACTCGGCTTTAACCCCTCTTTCATCAGCAGGGCGGGAAACACGATGTTTCCCGTCGGCCATGCGACAAGGATGTCGCTTTGGCCGAGTACCCTGCACTCTTGCATCAGGGGTTAAAGCCCTAGTTTGGCACGACGAACGCAGGGCTGAACAAGTGTCTCGCGACCCTCTCTCGCGACCCGACAGTCTACGACTTCCACACCGGCGCATCCTCCGGCCCCGGATCCGTAACCGGTATTCCCTCTTGCGCATAATCGGAATGCATCGAAACCGAAACATCTCCCGGCACTTCATCCGAATGCGCCAGCGGTAAGAGAGCGAGCTTCAGCACATCTTCAATCCGACTCATAAAGTGAAATTCCATCACTTTGCGAACGTTCTCCGGCACATCTTCAAGATCCTTGCGATTTTCCTCGGGAAGCAACACAACTTTAATTCCAGCCCGATGAGCTGCCAAAACTTTTTCCTTAACGCCACCGATCGGCAAAACGTTACCACGCAAGGTTATTTCACCTGTCATCGCGAGATCAGCACGTACCGCTCGTCTGGACAAGGCGGAGGCCATCGCTGTGGCCATCGTAACGCCAGCCGAAGGACCATCCTTGGGAATCGCACCTTCCGGAACGTGAATGTGCAGATCCGTTCTATCATAAAAATCCTCTTCAATACCCAGTTCAAGAGCATAAGCCCGAATAAAGGTCCAAGCCGCTTGAGCAGATTCTTTCATGACGTCCCCCAATTGGCCGGTTAACGTCAACCTGCCTTTACCCGGCAGGGGAGTTACTTCAACCGTTAGCACTACCCCACCAACTTCCGTGAATGCCAGTCCGGTAACTGCCCCAATTTCCGGAGCCTTCGCCGCCACTTGAAAATGATAACGAGGGGCACCTAAGGCAGACTCCAAATCTTCATTTGTCAGGGTATGGGGTTCCCATTCCTTTTTAACCCAGCGTATGGCGATTTTACGACAAAGATTAGCCACCTGTCGTTCGAGGTTCCGTACTCCAGATTCCTTTGTATACCCCTGGACCAGCTTAAGAAGAACCTCATCGTCCATGGTTACGACTTCTGGTTTTAGTCCATGCGCTTCCATCTGCTTAGGTACGAGGTAGCGCTTAGCAATATTAACCTTCTCATCTTCTGTATACCCACTGAGAGTTATAACTTCCATCCGATCTAAGAGCGGACGGGGAATCGTGTGTAAGGTATTAGCCGTCAACACGAAAAGCGTTTGAGATAGGTCAAAGGGGACTTCTAGGTAGTGATCCGTGAAGGTGCTGTTTTGCTCTGGATCCAACACCTCTAGCAGAGCCGAAGCCGGATCTCCACGGAAATCTGACGTCATCTTATCTATCTCGTCGAGGAGGAACACCGAATTACGTGTCCCTGCCGTCCGAATCCCCTGAATAATCCGTCCGGGTAACGCCCCAATATAGGTGCGGCGGTGTCCTCTGATCTCAGCCTCATCACGTAATCCACCCAAGGACATGCGCACGAATTTGCGATCCAGGGCTCTGGCAATTGATTTGGCTAAAGACGTCTTACCAACCCCTGGCGGACCGACTAAACAAAGAATCGGACTTTTCATTTTCGGTGTCAGTTTCCGGATCGCCAAAAACTCCAGAATACGCTCCTTGATTTTCTCCAACCCGTAGTGATCCTCGTTTAAAATATCTTCGGCCTTAATTAAATCTATTTTGTCCTTAGAGGACTTCCCCCACGGAAGTACGAGAAGCCAGTCTAGATAAGTGCGTACGACAGTGCCTTCAGCTGAAGACGGAGGCATTTTTTCTAAGCGTTCAATTTCTTTGAGCGCTTTTTGCTCGACTGGTTTGGGACACTTAGCTTTAGCAACCTTTTCCCGGTATTCCTCCGCCTCGGCCACACGTTCATCCTTATCGCCAAGTTCTTTTTGGATCGCCTTGATTTGCTCCCGTAAATAATATTCCTTTTGCGCTTTATCCATCTGCTTACGCACGCGTTGACCAATCCGTCGTTCCAATTCCATAATCTCAATCTCGCGCATGATGAGTTCTGTCAAGCGTTCCAAACGCACCTCAACCGCCATAGCTTCCAAAATCGTTTGCTTATCCGGTACTTTAAGATTAAGATGCGAAGCCACGATATCCGCCAATTGACCCGGTTCGTCCACCGCTAATAGCGTTCCCAAAGTTTCGACGGGAACACGTTTACCCAGTTTGGCATATTCCTCAAATTGATGAGTCATACCCCGAATTAAGGTTTCTATTTCAGGCGTGCGTGTTTTCTTTTCCTCAGGCAGTTCCTCAACGCGCACCTTAAAATACCGCGTCTCCTCCAGGAATTCAAGGATCCGACCTCGCGAAACCCCTTCAACTAAGACACGCATGGTGCCTCCTGGAAGTTTTAAAAGTTGCTTGATTTCAGCTACCGTACCCATTTCGTACATATCGTCTGAATTCGGTGAGTCAATCTCTGTCTCCTTTTGTGAAGCCAAAAGAATGATCCGATCACCGAGCATAGCTTCCTCAATCGCAGCCATGGAACGTTCCCTACCAACGTCCAGATGAATAACCATGTACGGAAAAACTAGAATCCCACGTAATGGGAGTAATGGTAATTCGCGTTCTTTCATCACTAAAATCCCCCCTATCGAAAAATAACAAAAATCCGGTGGCTTGCACCAAACCCTTATGCTCATGCGTGAAAAAGACACACTAGAGCTAGTGTGCCAAACTTATCATGAACTATTCTAACATGTTTTGCCCCGTTCAGGCAAATTAGCGACGACGTTGGTTGTCACCTTGTTGACCGCAAAATCCAAGCGGCTCAAGACCTCTTCAAGCGGAGGACGCAGCTCTACTTTTTCAAGTTTAATTGCTGGGGCCATCGAAAATTCTAAAACTTGAGCGAGCTCTTCGACTGGTATAATCTCGATCTCACCGTTAAACTCTGCAAAACGTTCCTGCCAGTTTTCCTTAGGAATCAGAACCCGTTTGCACCCGGCCTGCTTCGCCGCTTCGATCTTGGCAGCAACACCACCGACAGGTTTAACCCGTCCACGGATGGAAAGTTCCCCGGTCATGGCTAGATAATTATCGACCTTTTGCTGACGAATTGCTGAGATCGTTGCTGTCGCAATGGCAATCCCGGCCGATGGTCCATCAACCGGCGCACCACCTGGAAAATTTACATGAATGTCGAAATTCCGAGGTTCGATCCCAATTTGCCGTTTTAAAACAGTCAGGACATTTTCGACTGAACTTCGCGCCATGCTCTTCCGTCGGGTTTTCTTCCCTCCACTCCGATGTTCTTCTTCCTCGACGATGCCTGTCACCAAAAGATCGCCTGTGCCCATTGCTACCGGAAGGGCGGTCACTTCCAATTCCAGAAGCATTCCCATATTTGGTCCGTACACAGCAAGACCATTAACCACCCCAATACTGGCTTCAGTTGGAACTTTTCTATCCGGTCGAGGCGCATATTGCCCTGTTGTAACAACCCATTCCACAATATCCACATCGACTTGGGCTAACCGATCCGTTAAAGCGACCCCAGCGGCTAACTGGACCATATTGACTGCCTCACGGCCATTAGCAGCAAACTGTTTGATGACCTCAATCGCAGCCTGGGTGATGGGCATTTCCATTTTTGACGCAGCTACACGAGCGATTTCCGAAATTTCATCGGGTAGCAGACCTCGAAAATAGACTTCCATGCACCGAGAACGAATCGCCGGCGGGATTTCTTCCGGACTGCGTGTCGTCGCCCCCACAAGGCGGAAATCTGCTGGGAGGCCATTTTGAAAAATATCATGAATATGTTGAGGAATATTGGGATCTTCAGAACTATAATAGGCACTTTCAAGAATCACTTTGCGATCCTCTAAAACTTTTAAAAGCTTGTTAATCTGAATTGGATGAAGTTCTCCGATTTCATCAATAAATAAAATTCCACCATGGGCCTTGGTGACCGCCCCTTGTTTCGGTTGGGGAATTCCGGCCAAACCCATAGCTCCTGCCCCTTGGTAAATCGGATCATGCACCGAACCGATCAAGGGATCAGCAATCCCCCGTTCATCAAAACGTGCCGTCGCGCCATCGATTTCTATGAATTGGGCGTTTTCCTTAAACGGAGAAAGGGTATTTTTCTTGGCTTCTTCCAAGATCAATCGAGCTGCTGCAGTTTTTCCGACACCAGGAGCTCCATAAATCAGCACATGCTGTGGGTTCGGACCACATAAAGCAGCTCGTAAGGCTTTGATCCCCTCTTTTTGCCCGATAATCTCATTAAAATGGACCGGACGTGTTCTTTCCGACAAAGGAGTGGTTAAAGCAATCTTACGCAATTTTTGTAATTTTTCAAGTTCTTTGCGAGACTCTCGTTCAACCGAGGATTTATTTCCTTGTTGAGACCTGAGCATCCCCCAAAAATATAGTCCGATAACAACGGCGAAAACCAACTGGACTACCATAACAACACCGCTGAGTCCATTCATATCTTTATTTCCTCCCTGTTCTGTGCAATCTCATTAATGTTAGTATTGCCACAAGGAGGAAATTAAAACATGATAATTGACAAGGTTAAGAAATTACCCTTAATACGAAAGGGCGCGATGCATCGTGCCCCTACTGTTCCGAAATAAGGATTTATTTCATTTATCGGTGGTGCGATATGCGGTTCAATTCGTTTAGGTTTAATGGACGTTTAAAGAAAAAACACCAGAGAAGCCCTGCGGCTACTCCGGTGTCATTTATCATCGGGAATACCAATTCTATGGAGTCTTAAGCAAACTCCATTAGGAAGTATAACGAACTTAATCGAAAGTCAAGACAAGTTATTAGTCATTCTTCTTATGGACTTCATGGTTCGAACCACGAACATAGATCATCTCACCACGAACTTCATAATTCATAATTCATACTTCGTATTTCGAACCTCGAACTACGAACCACGCCTACGCTGACTCTTCCTTCTTGCCTTTTTTAAGTTTATCTGCCATAACTAGCAGAGGCTCTTCTTTCTTCAAGACCACGTCCTGGGTAATGACGCATTTTGTGACATCATTGCGAGAAGGTAAATCATACATCACATTGAGCATAAGCTCCTCCACAATTGCCCTCAGTCCACGTGCTCCAGTATTCCGACGAATTGCTTCGGTTGCGATCGATTCGAGGGCCGCTTCTTTGAATTCCAAGGTTACACCGTCAAGCTCCATCAACTTTTGGTATTGCTTAACCAGGGCATTCTTGGGTTCAGTCAGGATGCGCACCAACGCCGACTCATCCAACGCCTCAAGGGTTACAATCACAGGTAAACGTCCTACAAACTCAGGGATCAGTCCGAATTTTTGAAGGTCTGCAGGCAAAATATCTTTCAAAACTTCGCCGAGCTTCATATCGCTTTTGTTTTGAATATTGGCACCAAAGCCCATCGTCTTTTGTCCTGACCGATTTTGGATAATTTTTTCAATCCCGTCGAACGCTCCGCCGACAATAAATAAAATATTGGTGGTATCCAGTTGAATAAATTCCTGATGAGGATGCTTGCGACCACCTTGTGGGGGCACACTAGCAACCGTTCCTTCCAGAATCTTCAGCAAGGCCTGTTGGACCCCTTCTCCAGATACATCGCGGGTAATCGAGGGATTTTCAGACTTACGGGCAATCTTATCGATTTCGTCGATATAAATAATACCCTTTTCCGCTTTTTCTACATCGTAATCAGCAGCCTGGATCAACTTGAGGAGGATATTCTCAACATCCTCACCAACATAACCAGCTTCTGTGAGTGAAGTGGCATCCGCAATAGCAAAGGGAACATTAAGAACTTTAGCTAGAGTCGAGGCCAGTAAAGTCTTTCCAGAACCAGTGGGCCCCAGCATAATGATGTTTGACTTTTGCAATTCAACATCATCAATTTTCATGCCCATGTTAATCCGTTTGTAATGGTTGTATACTGCCACGGAAAGCGCCTTTTTCGCTGGCTCTTGACCAATAACATATTGATCAATAATCGCCCGAATCTCTTTTGGTTTCAGTATATCCCCGATTTCAACGCCTAGGTCGTCAGTCAACTCTTCCTCAATAATCTCATTGCAGAGTTCAATACATTCATCACAAATGTATACGCCTGGACCGGCAACCAATTTCTTGACCTGTTCCTGGGTCTTACCGCAAAATGAACACTTTAGTTGATTCTTGTCGTCAGTGTACTTTGCCATCCTCTCACCTCTATACCTCAGAATTTCCCCCCAAAGCGTTAATCTTATGCG
>JARLHU010000002.1 GCA_031292095.1 Desulfosporosinus sp. | reverse complement strand
TTAGGATACTGCCGACAATAACTAAGAAGGACTAAGGCACATTCAAGAAAATAACCAGTCAGTCTGCCAGTCTATTTTGTGTCATACTGCGTCGGCATGTTCACCTAATAGCCCCGCTATGAGGTGAACATACCTCCTTGTCTGACGCAAAATATCCAAGGCATCTTTGACTTGTTATTTCCTTTCATATGCCTAACTAAGAATCTTTACCGGATCATTGGAAGGCTGATCTAGGGGGAAAAGCTAATGGATAAAGAGATTTACCAAGGACTGAATAGAGTATTTGAACAAAACATAGAGGCTGCTCTGATTACTGTAACAAGTGCGCTAGGGTCAACTCCTCGTAAACCGGGAGCTAAGTTGTTAGTGTTTGCTGATGGTACTACTATTGGCACGATCGGCGGAGGATGTGGTGAGGCTGAGGCTAAGCAGGAGGCCTTCAATGTGATTGTCGCTCACACCTCTAAGATATACTATTTAAATATGACTTCGGACGTTGTTGAGGAGGAGGGAATGGTTTGTGGGGGTATCATGGGACTTTTCATTGATTATTTAGGTCATCAAAGCTCCCTAGAAGAGATAAATCTCAACCGAGATTATTTGTCTGCTTTAAAGAGTGACAATAACCCTATACTCGTAACTGTGATTGAAGCGGTTGAGGAACGGCTGGTAGGGAAAAAGCTTTTTGTCAAGAACGGTGGAGACGTCTTAGGTGATCTTGGTTCAGAAAACTTGAATAGAGTTGCCCTAGAGAGCGTTGAAGCTGGTGGGGGGGGATTTTATCCCCTATTAATTAGTTTGGATTCCAAGTTCGAGTTATGTGATCCTTCAATAACGAAAGCTGCTTTTCGCTTAATGATAGAACCACCAACTACTGTTGTACAACTGTTGATTATAGGGGCAGGACATCTTGTTCAACCTCTCGTGACCATGTCGAAAATCCTCGGGTATGAGGTTACAGTTATAGATGATCGGCCGTTGGTTAGTTCTAACCGATTTTACGAGGCGGACAGGATTATATGCGGCAACTTTGAACGAGACTTAAATGCCATAAATATTAATTCACAAACTTTTGTTGTAATTGTTACTAGCGGGTCCTATTCTGATAAAGTATGTCTGCGGAAAGTGATCAATCGACCAGCCAGATATATTGGGATGATGGGTAGTTATAGAAAGGTTAAAGCTTTGAAAGCTGAATTAGAGGAGGAAGGAGTAAGCGGTGTATCGTTACAAAAACTGTATTCTCCGATCGGTCTAAAAATTGGAGCAGAAACTCCGGCAGAAATGGCCGTAAGTATTCTTGGTCAGTTAATCAAAGTTCAGAAGCAGTTGGCTTAAAAAATGTGAATAGTTACAGAAGGGGGATATGAGATGACCAAAGAAACGGCAGATATGAAAGAAGCTGCGGATATGATGGAGAAAACAGCGAGAGGCCTTTCGCACCGGTCTATTCGATTTTAGCCGAGAGATATTATCGGGAATCCAATCTTAAGCAAGGATTATGCATTGACATCGGCAGTGGAGGCGCACAGCTTGGTCTGGCAATTGGCAAAATCAGCGATTTCAAGGTTATTGCCTTTGATATCAATCAGCATGCCCTAGAATATGCCCAAGAAAATGCCCTGTCCATGGGGTTAAGCGACAGGTTTTCAGTACTTTGCGGCGATGTATCAGAATTACCGCTGGCAAGCGACAGTATTGATCTATGTGTTAGCAGAGGTTCATTTTGGTTCTGGGAAGACGGGGCAAAAGCCTTTGCCGAAATCTATCGAATTATGAAGCCCAACGCTAAAGCGTTTATCGGTTGCGGATTTGGAACAAAGGAGCTTTTGGATCAGGTTGTTGAACAGATGAAAAGTGTCAATCCGGAATGGAATGCCAAAAGGCAAAAATTGTTCCAAGATAACCCAGTTGAAAAATATGAAGGTTATTTGCGAGCGGCAAACATCGAGAATTTTACCATTGAAGATACGGACACGGGAAGAATTTTTATTTTTTCAAAACCAAGTCTCTGAGCAGGTACAAAAAGAAGAACTACCGAGGAATGTAATTCCCGATAGTTCTTCTTTTTGTAGTCCTGTGCTCTTGGTAGAGAAGATTTAGTTTACTAAGGTCTTAAAGCCGTATCTTGCAAAGACTTGTTGGGCCTCTGGACTCTGTAAGTAATTTAAGAAATCCCTTGCAGCTTGTTGGTTTTTAGTAGTTGAAATAACCGCTGCAGGGTAGATAATAGGCTGGTGGCTGCTCGCTGGAACTACAGCAATCACTTTTACTTTTGTGGACCCTTGAGCATCCGTATGGTAGACAAATCCCGCATCCGCATTCCCTGTTTCTACATAATTCAGAACCGCAGTCACATCTTTAGCCAGTACAAATTTAGGTTGTAATGAATCCCAAAGCTTGAGATGGGTTAAGGCGGCTTGGGCATATTGCCCGGCGGGTACTGAGGTGGGTGTACCAATACTAATTCGGCTAACAGTCGCTTTGGTCAGATCTTCAAGAGACGTAACCTTGCTGTGATCTTTACCAGAAATAAGCACTAAGTCATTTCCCCGCAAGATGATTCTACTATCATTAACCAGCAAATGCTTTTGTTCTAAGGCATCCATCTGGGCTTTTCCTGCCGAAATAAAAAGGTCAACCGGGGCACCCTGTTCGATTTGTTCTTGGAGTGCACCTGAAGCACCGAAATTGAAGTTAAGCTTTAGATCTGGTGTTATTAGAGCATAATATTTCTGGAGTTCAGTTAATGAATTCTGTAAATTAGCAGCAGCTGATATCGTGATTTCGGTGGGATAGGCCTGTGTGAGGTCCGCTGAAATCGGGCGGTTGCCGACAATAAAACATCAATAGGAGGATGAACATATGCAATTATCGACAAGAAACCAGCTTAAAGGAACAATTAAGGAAATCAAAAAAGGACCGGTATCTACTGAGGTAATCGTAGACATTGGCGGTCAATCGATGGTAGTTGCTTCAATAACGACCGGATCAGCGGATTCGATGGATCTTAAAATCGGAGACGATGTCAGCGCTCTTGTTAAAGCAAGTTCAGTTATTATTATGAAATAACTTCCAAGCACCCAAAAAACAGAAAGCTCCCTTGTGGGAGCTTTCTGTTTTTTGGGTGCTTGGAAGTAGATGGGGGAATAATTCATAGGATGATGAGTCAAAACTTTTCAAAAAATAGTATTGACAGAGACAAATTTAGTACATATAATAATATCAAATAACACAATGTGGAAAAAACAAAGATATCAAATCATCCAATATGGAAAAAGACAAATTAATTTTCCATAGGAAGGAGGGGTCACAATTCAAGTAACCTTGGATAAAGAGAGAAAGCCTTCCTTGGAAAGAGTAGCGATCCTGTTAGCCATGACTGAAACAAGAGAAGAAGAAGAAGAACTCAGAAAATCTCTTGGTGAATTGTATAACATACGTTGTGCTGTGACTGGACTAGGAGGAACCGTCGCGAATCTTCGTAATACGGGTAAATTAACAAATTCAGTTATGTCAACTGCGTTTAACACGGGTATTATTCAAAAGGAAGCCCGGTTGATTCATGCTCTTATTCATGCAACGATGGAAGCTAGCAACAGCGTTTTTACTCATACTAACAGCAATGCTAGTCTGGCGTTAAAGATTGGATTGACAACCAACTTCGAATGGCTTGCTGTAGCAATTTATGGTCGTTCTTCCCTTCACCCTCTATTGGAACATGCACGAGTGGGATTGGGAGTTATGCATCTTTGATTAGAGTTTTGTTGAGTGGTGTTTCAAGTGATTAAAGTGATTAAAGTGATTAAAGATCGTACAATTTAATATTTGGGCACCAAATCGGTTGATGATTTGGAGTGGAATAGTGTATTAGTGAGCTTTAATTTTTTACAGAATTGAGGCTCACTTTGTTTTTTTCTACTATGCAGAAAGTATAAACTCACGTTATATACTTTCTAAGCATAAGTGCAACTAAGGCGACCGCCTTCGCTGAGGCTTGGCGCTAGCCAAGTTTTCTTTATAAACTGATTAAGGGAGGTGATGCGATGGCGTTTATTTAGATAATGTAGGCCATGTCAATTAATCAAACTAATTTTGAGCAAAAGGATACATGAAGGGAGTTTTGGAAATACGGAAATTAAGATCTAGATTTTTGTTGAATAGTGTGTTGAGTACTTAGAGTGCTAAGCGATTAAAAGTGATTAAGTGTTAGAGTGAGCAAGTGATCAAGAGTGGTTAAGCGTGGTTAAGTGTTAGCGTGATTAAGTGATTAAGAGTGGTTAAGTGTTAAAGTGATTAAGTGATTAAGAGTAATATGGGAAAGTTTAATAAGCTAACCCTTTAAGATCATACAATTTAATATTTGGGCACCAAATCGATCGATGATTTGGAGTGGAAAAGTGTTTTAGTGAGCTTTGATTTTATAGAGAATTGAGGCTCACTTTGTTTTTTTCTAAATTGATTAAGGGAGGTGATGCGATGGCGCTAATATCAATGAGGGAAGCCATGGCAGGGCAAAGAGTAGCTTCAGTATATAAATGACTTGGGCATAGGATGAATATCATCCAAACGGATTAATTGGAATTAAAGGGCAAATGAAAGGGGAGTTTTGAAAATGACACGAAAAATTGCTATTTATGGTAAAGGTGGAATTGGAAAATCAACCACCCAACAAAATACAGCTGCTGCGATGGTGCATTTCTACAATCAAAAGGTATTTATCCACGGCTGTGACCCCAAGGCAGATTCAACTCGTCTTATTCTGGGCGGGATGAATCAAAAAACCTTAATGGATATATTACGCGATGAAGGCGAAGCCAAGGTTACCGTTGAACGAGTTGTGAAAACAGGGTTCGGAGGAATTCGTTGTGTTGAGTCCGGTGGCCCTGAACCAGGCGTAGGATGTGCAGGTCGTGGGGTCATCACAGCCATTGATCTTATGGAGAAAAATGGAGCCTATACCCCGGATTTAGACTTTGTGTTTTTCGATGTCCTAGGTGATGTTGTCTGCGGCGGATTTGCTATGCCGATCCGTGAGGGTAAGGCTCAGGAGGTTTATATCGTAGCTTCAGGAGAGATGATGGCGGTCTACGCAGCCAATAATATTTGCAAGGGCCTGCTCAAATATGCGAAGCAAAGTGGGGTTCGTCTCGGTGGAATTATTTGCAACAGTCGTAAAGTGGATAGGGAAAAAGAATTTCTGGAAGAATTTGCGGCTGCCATCGGCACTCAATTACTTTACTTTGTACCTCGCGATAATGTCGTGCAAAAGGCCGAATTTAATAAAAAGACAGTGGTCGAATATGACCCTGAGGAGAACCAAGCCCACGAATATGGAGAACTGGCCCGCAAAATCATTGAAAATAAGAATTTCGTTATTCCTAAACCTATGACCATGGATGAATTAGAGGCTATGGTGGTTAAATACGGCTTGGCGGATTAAGAATTTAAAAATAAGGGAGGCAGCAAATATTATGATTTTGATGCGAGCGATTATCAGACCCGATAAAAAAGAAGTAATTCTTGATGAACTTTCCAAAGCCGGATTTCATGCTGCTACTGTAGTTGATGTTGTAGGCCGTGGTAAACAGAAGGGTATTACGTTTGGTGACGTTGTCTATGATGAAATTCCCAAAAGTCTGATTATGTTAGCTGTTAATGATGGAGATAAAGAGAAAGTGCTGGAGGTTATTTTCCGTCATGCGAAGACCGGGGAAACAGGAGCTTTTGGGGATGGAAAGATAATTGTCAGTCCGATCGATGAAGTGTACACCGTTTCCAGCGGCGAAGCTGGGTTGTAAAGGAGGTGGCGTTATGAAAGAAATTATAGCCGTAGTCAGGATGAATAAGGTTGGAGTTACGAAAAAAGCTCTGATCGAAGTGGGAGCGGCCGGTTTTACAGCCTCGAAGGTCATGGGGCGCGGCAAGCTGGTAGAAGATAAATCCATCATTGCGGAGCGTAGAAAGACCTTATTGGCCTTGGCCCAGAGAGATGATCAGGTTACAGATAAGCTAATCACCGAATTTTTAGACGGTACTCGTTTATTCCCGCGCAGGTTGTTTAACGTTTTGGCTCATGATGAAGATGTGCCCAAGATTATCGCTGCCATAATTAAGGCCAATCAAACCGAGTACAAGGTTGGGGACGGGAAAATCTTCGTCTTGCCGACGCTGGATGCAGTTCGAGTTAGAACTCAGGAATCTGGAGATGCGGCAATTTAGCAGGGAAGGGAACTTGGGGTATTAAATATCAGGCGATTCAATAAAGGAGGAAGAGATTATGCCCTATCACAAATTTAAATGTAGTGAGTGTATTCCTGAACGGGAAAAGCACGCTGTAATCAAAGGGCCTGGGGAAGATTTGACGTCGTGTCTTCCTCTGGGCTACCTCAACACCATTCCGGGCACGATCTCGGAACGTGGGTGTGCCTACTGCGGAGCAAAACATGTGATCGGCGCACCGATGAAGGATGTCATTCATATGAGTCATGGACCGGTTGGCTGCACCTATGACACCTGGCAAACGAAACGCTATATCAGCGATAACGACAACTTCCAGCTCAAATACACCTATGCGACGGACGTCAAGGAAAAACACATCATCTTTGGAGCAGAAAAGATGCTCAAGCAGAACATGATCGAGGCGTTTAAGGCGTTCCCTGATATCAAACGGATGAGTGTCTACCAAACCTGCGCGACAGCGTTGATCGGCGATGACATCGGGGCGATTGCTCAAGAAGTGATGGAAGAAATGCCCGAAGTCGACATTTTCGTTTGCAATTCTCCTGGGTTTGCAGGGCCGAGCCAGTCGGGAGGACACCACAAAATCAATCTCGCTTGGCTTGATCAGAAGGTTGGGACGTTTGAACCGGAAATTACCAGCAAATATGTCATTAATTACGTCGGTGACTATAACATCCAGGGGGATACGGAAGTCATGGTGGACTATTTCCAGAGAATGGGTATCCAGGTCCTATCCTGCTTTACTGGCAATGGATCCTACGATTCACTCCGCGGGATGCACCTGGCTCACCTCAACGTTCTGGAATGTGCGCGTTCCTCCGAGTATATCTGTAATGAACTCAGAGTAAGATATGGGATTCCGCGTCTGGATATCGAGGGATTTGGCTTCAAACCACTGGGAGAGTCCCTGATGAAGGTCGCCATGTTCTTCGGACTGGAAAAGGAAGCTCAGAAACTCATCGATGAAGAAACCGCCCGCTGGAGACCAGAATTTGATTGGTACGCCAAACGCCTGCAAGGAATAAAAGTCTGTCTCTGGCCGGGTGGCTCCAAACTCTGGCACTGGGCCAATGTCATCCATGAAGAGATGGGCGTCGAGGTTGTCTCAGTGTATACGAAATTCGGACATCAAGGGGACATGGAAAAAGGGGTTGCTCGCTGTCAGGAAGGGGCACTGGCTATCGACGATCCCAATGAACTGGAAGGAATCGAGGCCATGAAGATGCTGAAGCCCGACGTTATCTTTACAGGTGTGCGTCCCGGCGAGGTGGCTAAAAAGATGCGGGTCCAATACCTCAATGCCCATGCCTATCACAACGGTCCGTATAAGGGATTTGAAGGTTGGGTCAGGTTTGCACGGGATATCTACAATGCAGTCTATTCCCCGATTCATCAGCTTTCCGGCCTGGATATCAGCAAGGATGAGATACCGACAGATGTAGGCTTTATGACACGACAAATGATTTCTGACGTCAAGATCAATAAAGATGAGATAACTCCCAGCGGAGAAAGACCGTATACGGGTGATTATGACTGCGTTTCAAAATTGCGTGGGAAGACCTATCCGGGTTTATCAGGACCGCTTTCCGGCGCGGAATCAGGGCCGTTCTCCGATGCGGTATAAGGAGGCAAGATATCTATGGAGAAAATTATGGTAGAAACTATGGAGGATACTCTGAAAGACAGAGTTGAGCAACTGGTGGACTATATTATGAAATGGTGTCTGTGGCAATTCCACTCCCGGGCCTGGGACCGAGAGAAACAAAACGAGGGAGTTCTGACCAAAACCAGGCAGTTATTGTGTGAGGAACCCGTCGAACACGAAACTCCGGCGGACCGCTGCTATTGGGTGGATGCCGTCATCTTGGCAAGGGATTTTAAAGCGACGTACCCGTGGCTCGGCACGCTGGACAAAACGGATATTAAGGTGCTCATGCAGGCACTTAAAGACCGTTTAGATTATTTAACGATTACGGGGTCGCTTAATCAAGAACTGACGGACCCTAAGTATTAAGAGAAGAGATGTGCCGTCACGGTGGACATGAACAAAGTAACGAGGAAAGGGAGTTATAGTATGGCGTGTGAGTTAAAAGATAAAGAACGTGTCGGCATTATCAACCCGATATTTACCTGCCAGCCTGCAGGCGCGCAGTATGTCAGCATCGGAATCAAAGATTGTCTGGGGATCGTTCATGGAGGACAGGGCTGTGTGATGTTCGTCCGCTTGTTGTTCGCTCAGCATTTCAAGGATAACTTCGATATCGCGTCGTCCTCGGTCCATGAGGATAGTGCCGTGTTCGGTGCCGTCCATCGCGTCGAGGAAGCGGTCGATGTGGTTTTAATGCGCTATCCCCATGTGAAAGTTATACCGATCATCACAACCTGCTCGACGGAAGTCATTGGCGACGATGTCGATGGTGTCGTTCGGAAACTTAATGAGGGGCTTTTGAAAGAAAAATACGCTGATCGGGAAGTCCATCTGATTTCGATTCATACCCCCAGTTTTAAGGGAAGCCAGGTGACCGGCTACGATGTCGCGTTGGAGGCTTTTCTCCAGACGCTTGCTAAAAAAGACACACCCAACGGCAAACTCAACTTGATTACCGGTTGGGTCAATCCGGGGGACGTAACAGCGCTCAAACACCTTCTGGCGGAAATGAAGGTCGAAGCCACCGTTCTTTTCGAAATTGAAAGTTTCGATTCTCCCTTAATGCCTGATAAGAGCGGGGTCTCGCACGGTAGTACGACGGTCGAGGACCTGATTGGCACAGCGAATGCGATGGGAACGATTGCGCTGAACAAATACGAAGGTGGCAAAGCCGCCCAATATCTGGCCAACGAATTCGACATACCGACCATCATCGGGCCGACCCCGATCGGCATCCGTAACACGGATACCTTTCTACAGAACCTGAAAAAAATGACCGGCAAGCCAATTCCAGAGTCTCTCGTGCGCGAACGGGGAATTGCTATTGATGCGCTGACCGATCTTGCCCACATGTTTTTCGCCGATAAGCGAGTGGCCATCTACGGGCATCCTGATCTGGTCATAGGTCTGGCGGAATTTTGTCTCGATCTGGAGATGAAGCCCGTGCTGCTTCTGCTCGGTGACGACAATGTGACCTATACGGATGACCCTCGGATCAAGGCGTTTCAGGAAAACGTCGAGTTTGATATGGAAATCATCTGCAATTCGGATCTGTGGGAACTGGAAGACCGGATCAAGAACCAGGGTCTAGAACTCGATCTCATCTTGGGTCATTCCAAAGGGCGGTTTATTTCCATCGACTACAATATCCCAATGGTACGCGTGGGTTTCCCGACCTATGATCGAGCGGGATTGTACCGTCATCCAGTTGTCGGCTACGCAGGTGCGATTTGGCTCGCCGAAGAGATGGCAAACACGCTGTTTACGGATATGGAGTACAAAAAGAATAAGGAATGGATACTGAATGTATGGTAAGACGTATGATATGTCTTTGACTTTTGAGCGAGCAATGATTGAAAAACTTAGTTGGAGTTTTGTTAGATTATGCCGGCTCCTGATTAACATCAGGTTCTGGCATAATCGTTAAAAAAGGAGATCAATCAAAAAAGCTGCATTTTCCGTACTCAGGAAATTATTAAGGGAGTGCAGAGGGGATTTTCGGGAAAAAGTAGGGTGAGGAAGGCTAGGAAAGAGGTGAAAAACATGGATTGTCAAGTTGAAACGTC
Organism: Desulfosporosinus sp.; assembly: GCA_031292095.1. Classification (GTDB taxonomy): domain Bacteria; phylum Bacillota; class Desulfitobacteriia; order Desulfitobacteriales; family Desulfitobacteriaceae; genus Desulfosporosinus. The sequence goes on along the minus strand of JARLHU010000002.1, from coordinate 5,669 downwards.
GGAGACGAAAATGCCAAGGGCTGCAACTATGTTGGAGAAAACCCAAAAGCATCCCTGTTACTCTTTTGAGGCTCATCATAAATTCGCGCGGATGCATTTGCCTGTTGCTCCCTTTTGTAATATTAGTTGTAACTATTGTAATCGTAAATTTGATTGTGTCAATGAGAGTCGTCCGGGGGTAACCAGTGAAATCCTGACGCCCCAAGCGGCTAAAAAGAAGTTTAATAAGGTAAGTGCTCAAATTGAGCAACTTAGTGTGGTCGGAATTGCAGGACCGGGAGATGCCTTAGCCGATTGGGAAAACACGCGCGAGACAATACGTTTGATTCGAGCGGAAAACCCGCAAATCGTCTTTTGTCTTTCCACAAACGGGCTACTCCTACCGGAGTACGCGCAGGAAATTGTGGAGCTCGGCGTAACCCATGTGACAGTGACCGTGAATTGTATAGATAGTGCGATTGGAGCAAAAATCTATAAACATATTAATTATCAAGGACAGCATTATGAAGGGGAGTCAGGCGTAAAAATTCTGATTGAAAATCAGTTGGCGGGTATTGCGCTCCTCATAAGTCAAGGGATGATTGTAAAAATTAATATTGTCATGTTAAAAGGTATCAATGACCAACATATTCCAGACGTTGTGAAGAAAATGAAAGAGCTGGGGGTTTATATTACGAATATTATGCCGCTGATCCCTGCTCCCGGCAGCGTTTTTGAAAATTTTTCTCAAACTACGACGAAAGATATCAATATGATGAGAGATTTGTGTGAACTGGATGTCAGGCAGATGCGTCACTGTAAGCAATGTCGCGCTGATGCGATTGGTTTGCTTGGCGAAGATCGTTCTCACGAATTTCGCGATCATGTGCCGAGTGCCTAACCAAAGTTTCTTGAATGTGGCATTTTGCCAGTGTAGGTTATTGTGATATTGTTAAACAAGGTTTAAAGTTTGTGTAACAACGTGGGTAGGAGCGAGCTGACAGATGACTGTAAAGTAGTGTGTAGCGAGAACAATTATGAAATAGTGTAAAAGAAAGGAGTAAGATGATGAGGGAAAGTGCTTTCTATTATTTTGCCTACGGTTCGAATATGAACTTAGCCCAAATGAAGCAAAGGTGTTCGAGTGCAAAGGTGCTTGGTATTGCTCGTCTCCCAGGTTACAAGGTTGAATTTTACGGATATTCGGCCAATTGGGATGGAGCTCAGGAAACGGTGGTTCCTGACCCGCAATCGGAAGTTTGGGGGGTATTGTACGAATTGCAGGTTTTTGATTGGGATGCACTCGATGGCTATCAAGATGCTCGTTCTGATGGGCTGGGGCAGTATTTTCACTATCCGGTGGAGGTCATCGACAGGGAACAGGGGACGATCAAGGCCATAATTTATAAAAAAAATATCTTGAACGAAGCCAAACCTCCTAGTGCTGAATATTTGGATTTCATTGTGCAAGGTGCCAAAGAACAGGGTTTACCCGAAGAGTATCTAACGCTTTTGCAAACTAAGGAAAGCAAGCCGGCTTCTTATGTAGTACCAATGAAGCAAAAGTCAAAATCAAGTTATATGAATATATCTTGTGATACTTGTGATGAGTGAAAACGAATTGTTAAACTTATTAGGAAAGGACAGACTAAAGCGATGAGGCTTCATTATTTACAACATGTCCCCTTTGAAAATCCCGGTAGCATTCTAACTTGGGCAAGCAAAAATGGATATGTTCTAACAAATACGCAATTATACCAAAATGTCCCTCTCCCCAAACAGCGAGATTTTGATTGGCTGGTGGTCATGGGTGGCCCGATGAATATCTATGACGAAGAAAATTATCCGTGGCTTGCCGCTGAAAAGGTATTCATCCGGGAAGCCATTGCCTTAGGTAAAGTAGTTATCGGCCTATGTCTCGGAGGTCAATTGATCGCCGATGTGATCGGTGGCAAGGTGACTAAAAATCCCTATCAGGAAATTGGTTGGTTGCCGATCCGCTTGAGTGAGGAAGCGAGGTCGTCCCCTTTATTTTCTTTTTTCCCTGAACAGCCGATCGTATTCCAGTGGCATGGAGACACTTTCAGCGTTTTACCAGAAGAGGCGAGATGCCTAGCGGAAAGCAAGGCCTGTCAGCATCAGGCCTTCATGTATAGAAAAAGGGTCTTTGGGTTTCAATATCATCTGGAAACTACTTTGTCGGTGATTAAGAAGCTTGTGGAAAATTGCGGGGGAGAAATGGTTCCTGATGTGTATGTGCAGACACCAGAAGAACTGTTTGCTCACCCTGAATATATCGAACAAACTAACCAGTGGATGGATAGGTTTCTTACGCAACTAGAAACGATGGATAGAAAGGGTGAGCTTGGATGAATCAGGTTAGTTATGTGAAGAGAAATTGCACAGATCAGCAGAAAATCGAATCGTTTTTGTTGCAGGAAAGGACCGGTGTACTGGGAATGGTCAGTGGTACTTACCCTTATACTGTTCCGGTGAACTATGTATGGCACAACGGTTCTATTTACTTTCATGGCATGGGTTCCGGTAAAAAGGAAGAAATCCTTTCCCAAAATCCCCTCGTTTGTTTCACGATCTATAAGGAACACGGTACCGCGACTGACCCAGTGCCCTGCCACGCTGATACGGCCTACATGAGCGTGATGATTTTCGGAAAAGCTGAAAAGGTCACCGATCTCGAAGAGGCTACCGTGGCTCTCCAGAAAGTGCTGGACAAATTTATGCCGAAGTATTACCCACACCCTTTAACCAGCACTTTAATTGAGAAGTATCGCTCTGGCATGGATGGAAATCCAGTTTCGGTTTATCGGATAACGCCGCAGGAGATGACGGCCAAAGAAAACTCAGTGGAAGCTGACCAGCTGGTGCCCAGGGCATGATCTTTACTTCGCTAGGGTTAGGGATATGAAAAATTTGACAATATATGAAAATATGGTAATATTCCTGTTAGAAGGGTAGTGATGGAGGTGAAAAATATGCAATTATCGACGCGAAATCAGCTTAAGGGAAAAATTAAAGAGATGAAAAAAGGTCCAGTATCGACCGAAGTAACCATAGACATTGGTGGTCAATCAATGGTAGTCGCTTCAATAACAACTGGGTCAGCGGATTCAATGGAGCTTAAAATTGGAGACGATGTCAGCGCTCTTATTAAAGCAAGTTCGGTTATGATTATGAAATAATAAATCCATAATCTCAATCAGAAACGCCCTTCGGGGGCGTTTTTCGTTTTTTCGGTTTTACTTAATACTTTTATTAAGCGTCTTGAAAAATAGAGTCATACCGATATATAATTGTTTAATAATATATAAACATAATTTATAGATTATATGATTGTCCGCTCACCGAAATCTTCATACAGTCTAGCCTTGAAGGGAGGGACCTAATTGAATCACCAACTATTGAAGAGTGCTACACAAGAGATTAGGGATGGCTATCTAAGACAAGAACTCGGAATGGAAAAGTGTGAGATATTAGACAAGTATCAACTAAGAAGTAACTCGGACCTTTACTGGGAACGGCATCATGAGCACCATTCTGTTCAAGAATTTTTTAGTCAGAAGTTTGCCAGAAAAGCATCTCCTTTAGGTATGATTTTCTACATTTACAAACTTTGCTATGCCAAAGTAAAGTATTTTGACCAAAACTGGGACGATTTCGCTCCGTGTATCTATAATTGGCAAAAAGGATTGTTTGAGGAAACTAGAACGTCGGACATGGAATTCATAAAACACTTAAGTACGGGAATTATGCTTGATTTGAGAAATCTGGCAAAAATTAATAGATACGAAGACTTTTTGGCACTCTGTGATTACCTTGAAGAACAGAAACGAAATAAACATGCGCTACAAAGGAATTTAACTGCAATTTAGGTTGGGAGTGTAATACATGGAAAAGGTCAGAGTTAGATTTGCTCCGAGTCCAACTGGTTATTTGCATATTGGCGGAGCGAGGACAGCATTGTTCAATTGGTTGTTTGCTAAAAAACACAACGGAAAATTAATTCTCCGTATTGAGGATACAGACACAGAACGACTTAAAGAAGATTCCGTAAGTCAAATTCTTAGTAGTCTAAAATGGTTAGGGATAGACTGGGATGAGGGACCGGAAAAAGGCGGTGATTTCGGCCCCTACTTCCAATCTCAGAGACAAGAGCTTTACACTAAGGCAGCCCAAAGGTTAATTCAGGAAAATAAGGCCTACCATTGTTTTTGTAGCGTAGAAGAAATAGAAGAGGAACGCCAAAAGCAACGTCAAGAAGGTACACCCTTTCGTTATCAGGGAAGATGCCGAAACTTATCTTCCGAGGAAGTCCAAGATCGACTAAAGCGGGGACTCTCCTCGGTGATCAGGCTTAAAGTTCCAGACGTAGGTCAAGTTGTTGTCGAGGATATTATTAGAGGAACAGTAAGCTTTGGGTCTGAGCAATTCGATGATTTTATTATCATTAAATCAAACGGCTCGCCGGCCTATAATTTTGCTTGTGCCGTTGATGACGATGCCATTCAAATTAGCCATGTTATCCGGGCTGAAGAGCATTTATCCAATACACCCAAACAGTGTCTCATTTATCGAGCCTTGGGATACGAGATACCTCTATTCGCTCACTTATCCATGATTTTAGCACCAGACCGTAGTAAGCTAAGCAAACGGCACGGCGCAACTGCTGTTGGAGAATTCCAAGAGATGGGTTGCCTTCCTGAAGCCTTAGTTAACTATTTGACACTGCTTGGCTGGTCTCCGACAGAGGAGCAAAGCGAACTAATTTCTCCAGACCAGACGATTCCTTCCTTTTCACTCGAAAAAGTTTCTAAGACCGCTGCAGTATATGACATTCAAAAATTAATTTGGCTTAACGGACAATATATGACCACCTATGATGTAGAAAGCTTGACCCAACAAGCCATTCCTTTTTTCATTCAGGCGGGTTTGATCAGTCGTTTAGAAGTGGAAGAAAAGCGAGAATACATTCGTGACGTCGTAAGTGTGGTCAAGGAAAGAGTAAGAACCTTGAGAGAACTGGCGGAGGCAAGTCGTTATTTTTTTCAAGAGATTATTTGCTATGATGACAAAGGCCTAGACAAATATTTCATTAAACAAGAAGGCGTAGAAGCTTTACTCTCTGAGGGTAGCGAATGTCTAAAAACTCTAGATCGTTTTGATGTCGAGAGCATTGAAAGCGCATATCGTCAATTAATGGATGAACTCAAGATTAAAGGTGGACTAATTATTCACCCTACGAGATTAGCGTTAACCGGTCGTACCGTTAGTCCTGGCTTGTTTGAAGTCATGGCTTTATTAGGAAAACGGAAATGTTTAGAACGCTTAGATAATGCCATTGAATTCATTAAGAAAAAAAGTTTAGAATTGACTAGCATCTGAGTTCTAAATAAACTATAATAAGCTACATAATCTAAAACAAATGATTAAATATATTGTTTTAGTGATGATTGTCTACGTGAAAGGCAGTCAGTATTCCGGGATGGTGTAGTGGTAGCACATGTGTTTCTGGAGCATGTAGCCTGGGTTCGAATCCTAGTCCCGGAGCCAAACTACAAGGCCCCATGGTCAAGCGGCTAAGACGTCGCCTTCTCAAGGCGAAATCAGGGGTTCGATTCCCCTTGGGGCTACCAAAAGGTTTATAAGATAAACAATTAATTGTTTATTATTGA
>JARLHU010000039.1 GCA_031292095.1 Desulfosporosinus sp. | reverse complement strand
TTCTCCCAGTCCGTTCCGCTCGATCTTTTACTTCGAACGTCCCAAACCCAACCAGTTGTACCTTCTCACTTTGTGCTAAGGACTCCTCGATTACCTTGAAAACAGCATTGACTGCCTTTTCTGCATCCTTTTTGGACATGTCAGCCTTTTCTGCAACAGCGCTAACTAATTCCGCCTTATTCAAAATAGTCCCTCCTAAAATAACTGATCTTATCACGTCAAATTATATTTCGCGATAAATAACTAATCTCCTGCTTTTTTAGGTTATATCACATTAATTTAGTACATTTTTCTTGGGATTTTGCCTTTTCCCAAAAAACATCCATTTCATCAAGAGCTAGTTGTTGAAAGTCTAGACCGTCTTTTTGACTTAACTCAACCATTTTAAGAAAACGGCTTTGAAACTTATGTATAGTATCCCTTAGAACTTCTTCAGCATCCAGCTTTAAAAATCGAGATAAATTTACAACCGCGAATATCAGATCACCTAATTCCTCGCGAATTCCTATTCCATCAGCTAAAGCACTTTTAAGCTCTTGTAATTCTTCTTGGACCTTCCCCCAAGGACCATCAAGATCTGACCAATCAAACCCTACCTTGGCCACTCTACGTTGCGTTGCAGAAGCCAACATAAGGGCAGGTAACCCCAAGGGATCGTTGAAAAAGGCTACCTCTTCATTTTCGCTGGCCTTTTCTTCCTTTTTAATTCTATCCCAAGTCAGGATCACCGCATCAGCAGTTTCGGCCTTCTCCTTCCCGAAAACATGCGGATGCCTGCGAATCAGCTTTTGGATAATACCTTGAAGTACGTCTTGGATTTCAAATTCACTAGCCTCTGAAGCAAGTTGAGAATGAAAAACAACTTGTAATATTAAGTCTCCCAACTCTTCGCACAAATTATACATATCTTGTTTCTCGATCGCATCAAGCACTTCATAACTTTCTTCAATCAAACATGGTTTTAAGGTATCATGTGTTTGTTCCCGATCCCATGCACACCCTTCCTCAGAACGCAAGGTTGCCATCACTTTGACTAACTTGGAAAAGGAGATAACATCCGGGTTCGGCGGCAAAACAATCGTCGTCAAATGATCATATGTCCCATGGTCCATCTCGTAGAGCGGAAGCTTATCCACCTGTTCGAGGGGAGTGCCAAGAGCCTGCGCAACATACACCCAGGCATCCTCTGGGTATGAAGTCATGAGGTCTAGTTTGACCTCAGAGGCAATTAACTTATTATACACTTGGGGAATGATAAGCCATTCCTGTCCCGTCAGTCCTACGTTTTTAAGGGCATCATAGTTACGTATTAGTACCCCGTCAATCGGATCGAACTTCAAGACTCTAAAAATCTCCTCCACAAAGCTCATAGCCGGATGAATCACGAGTTCATATTCCTGCGCAAGCTTCTTTTCAATTAGTTGAATCGTCATTTCCGCAACCATGGGATGTCCAGGTACCGCATAGATGACCTCAGCGCCCTTCTGCAATTCTATCCGTAACAGCTCCGTAATTCGTTCATATACCGCCTCGAAGGAAGGTTCTGTGACATAGATATCATCAAACGAATTAACAAGTATACCCTCAGCCATCAGTTCCTGAACACAGGGATGCTGCAATGTCCGTACAAAAATTTTCTTCGCACCGCAGATTCGGCGGTAGTTTCCAAGGGTTAACTGTTCGAGCCCGGAAGGACCTAGGCCGATAACATGAAGACACGCGGACATTTATTTACACCTCCTGTGGCTATTCTATCATAAAAAAAATAAAGCGGCACCAACCGCTTTATTATATCTGCATTTTGTTATTGTTCCATCTGCTTTGCCAAAAAGCCTGCAGCAGTTTCAACCAATTTTATCTCCAACTCACCCATCTTCATATTAGGCTCTTTGGACATGAGAATTACTGCGCCTATAGGATCACCTTGTGAAATAATCGGGGCAATCACTTCGCTGGTGCACTTACATTTATCCTCCTCCTCATTTTCAGGACAGTTTTTACACGAGGCGTGTTCTCCAGCCGTTCCGATGTGAATGGTTTTCCTCTCCTCCATAGCCTGTTCTACGGCAGGTCCTACTGCTTTATTTAGATACTCTTTCTTTGATGCTCCAGATACTGCAATAATCGTATCCCGATCTGTAATACAAGTAATATGCCCAGTCGCTTCGAAGAGCGAATCCGCATATTCTTTGGCGAATTCACCCAATTCACGGATAGGTGAATATTTCTTAAGTATGACTTCTCCTTCTCGGTCTACAAAAATTTCTAACGGATCTCCTTCCCGAATACGAAGAGTCCGACGAATTTCTTTTGGAATAACGACACGACCGAGGTCATCAATTCTTCTTACAATACCTGTAGCTTTCATATACGCAAATTCCTCCTTTTGTCGTTCCTGAAACTCTGTCCTTGTATTTCTGCTAGCTTAAATTCAATGATAGTATATATCTAGGGATTGCCAATTATTCATTTTTTTCCAATGCAAAACAAAAGAAGGCAATTTCCATTGCCTTCTGATCCTTCTTCCAAGTCGTACGAGCCGAAAATAGGGGCACGATGCATCGTGCCCCTATTGCCTCTACGAGGCCGGTTCATATCCTTTTGCATACTCGATTTTTGCCTTTTTACGCAAATCGTCAAAATACGTCTGGAATTTCGCGTCTTTCGCCTGATTCAACGCATCTTGCGCCACTTGGGCTTTAACCTTCGTAAAGTCTGAGGGTGCTGCGGCTGTGTGTGCTTCCACTAGGATCACATGATAACCAAATTGCGTTTTTACAGGGACTGTCGAGTAGGTACCCACTTTCTGAGCAAACGCCGCGGTATCAAATTCAGCAACCATTTTTCCTTTAGTAAAGGTTCCGAGATCCCCGCCTGAATCTTTTGCTCCAGGCTCGATCGACTTGTCTTTAGCAAGCTGTTCAAACAGAGGGAGGATTGCTGTATTACTCTTAGTCGCCGCGTCAAGCTGCGCAATAATTGCTTTCGCTTCGTCTTCTGTTTTAACCAGAATATGACGGGCCGTTACACTTTCAGGCTGGCTATAGTTTGCAATATTTTTATCAAAAAAAGCTTTAACATCACTATCGCTCGGCGCTTTAACATCAGCCGTTATTTTAGAGTAAAGTGCTAAAAAATTCTTTAATTCTGGTTCCGTCATACCCTGTTGGTTTAAAGTATCTTGAAATTTTGTTGCATCCCCGATATTTTTCTTAATGACATCTTCTTGCGCTTTGACGGCTGCATCCTCAGGATTAAGCTTTTGATTTTTTACCTCTTGGGCGATAATCTTCCCTTCGATCATGCGATCTAATAACTGGCTTTTGATCTGAGTTAACGCCTGTTTACCTTGATCTGTGTCGAATTTCATACCTTGTTTCTCATAGGTTTTTTGCGCATCAGCCACGCGTGCATCATAATCCTTAACCAAGATTGAGTCTCCGTTGACCTTTACCGCCCATTTACCGCCCACCAACGAAGAACACCCCGTGGTCACTAGCAATAACGCAAGGACTCCCAAAATAATCCCCGCCCGAGACTTTCTCATTTAGACACACCCTTTCAATTTTGACATAAGAACAGTATATCAAGGAGTTGTTCTCGAAGCAACGTCATAAAATGTCGAAAGCACCCGACGCACCGCCTCAATGACCTCTTCTTGGTCAAGCGTACGGATACGTATTTTGCATTCTAGATTCCCATTTGGCATCGTCTTGAATGACAAAGGATAAGTAGAAGCCGAGGCTACTGTCATCAGATTTTCACCCGACATGCCCACATCAGCTGCAAAACGAACACTAACATTTTGTTTAGTCTGTTGAATTTGTTCAATTTTTAAAATGCTTGCTAAAAATCTGATCCGAATGATTTCAATTAGGTGCTCGACTTCACGCGTCGGAGTTCCGAAACGATCCACCAACTCGTCGACCATCTCGCAGAGCTGTTCCTCATCACGGACCATTGCCAACCGTTGATACAACGACGCCTTGGTTTGGCGGTCTACAACATAGGGGTCCGGCAAGAAGGCATCGACCTGAAGTTCGATGCTCGGTTCGATAACTTCTTCAACCTTTTCTCCACGCAGTTCCTGAACCGCCTCTTTGAGCATCTGACTATACAATTCAAACCCCACGGCTGCTAAATGCCCATGCTGTTGGGCACCGATTAAGTTCCCTGCACCACGAATTTCCAAGTCCCGCATGGCTATTTTAAATCCTGCCCCAAATTCCGTAAACTCACGGATTGCTGACAGACGTTTTTCTGCAATTTCTGTGAGAACCTTTTGCGGTTTATATAAAAGGTACGCAAACGCTTTGCGACTGGACCGTCCGACACGCCCACGCAATTGATAAAGTTGAGATAAACCAAAACGATCGGCCTCATCAATAATAAGCGTGTTGACATTCGGCATATCGAGTCCAGTTTCAATAATGGTTGTGGAAACCAAGACATCCATTTCCTGTTCCAGAAAAGCAAGCATGACTCGTTCCAACGCTGTTTCACGCATTTGACCGTGGGCAACACCGAACCGTGCTTCGGGAACCAATTGACTTAAGAATTGAGTGACCTTGTCCATATCCTCCACCCGGTTATGTATGTAAAATACTTGCCCTCCGCGTTGAATCTCACGTCGTATGGCGTCCCGTACGACATCAGGTCGAAATTCTGTGACATACGTTTGCACCGGATACCGACCTTCAGGTGGGGTCTCAATCACACTCATATCCCTAACTCCCACTAGAGACATATGCAGTGTCCTCGGAATAGGGGTTGCTGACAGCGTGAGCACATCAACGTTTCCCTTTAATGTTTTCAGTTTTTCCTTGTGGGTAACCCCAAAACGTTGCTCTTCGTCTATGACCAATAAACCTAAATCTTTAAATTTAACGGCTTCAGAAAGAATACGGTGCGTACCCACAATAACATCAATTCTTCCTTCCATAAGGGCCTTGAGTATTTCCTTCTGCTCCTTTGGAGACCGAAAACGGCTTAACATTTCGATAGTAATTGGATAGCCCATAAACCGTTCTTTGAAGGTATTAAAATGTTGTTGGGCCAGGATCGTTGTGGGGACCAGAACCGCCACTTGCTTGCTATCCGTCACAGCCTTAAATGCCGCACGGAGGGCAACTTCCGTTTTTCCGTACCCCACATCACCACAAAGTAAGCGGTCCATCGGACGTGGGCGCATCATGTCGACTTTTACTTCCGCAATGCTCTGGAGTTGATCAGGGGTCTCTACATAAGGGAACTTCTCCTCAAATTCAGTTTGCCACACATTATCCTGGGAAAAGGCAAACCCTTGGATCGCCTCCCGCTGAGCATAAAGTTTCACCAAATCAATGGCCATTTCTTTGACAGCGCTGCGTGTTTTACTTTTTACCTTGTACCACTCAGTCCCCCCAAGTTTGTAGAGTTTGGGCTGGGTTTCTCCGGCGCTTCCCAAATACTTTTGAAGGAGATGAAGTTGGTCCAGAGGAACATAGAGCCGGTCTTCTCCAGCATAGCGGATTCCAAAATAGTCCTTTTCTATTCCGCCGACCTCTAAACGATCAATGCCGGTAAATTGTCCAATCCCGTGGTGGACATGCACCACATAATCTCCGGCTTTAAGATCTGAAATAAACATGCTCTTTTGAGCAGGTGGGTTAGGCTTCTTATTACCTACCACCTTGCTCTCCCTTTTATAAATTTCAGTTTCAGTCAGAATGACAAGTTTACCAAGCGGTAGCTCAAAGCCATGATCGACGGAATACGGGTAGACGTAAACATGGCCTTCTTCAACAGGATCCTTAAGTTCTTTGCGCGAGGCAGTTACTCCACGATCTTTTAAGCCCTGAATCAAACGCTGAGCATGATCCTCATCGCCGACAAACAGCGCCACCAAATCTCCGGCCTCCTTGCGGTGCTCGATCTCATCGACCAACTTACTTGTCTTTCCCATGAAACCCGTTAAGGGATGGGCGTTTAGGTTGAAAATCCGCTTTGGCGAGAGCCCTGGGGCCTGCCTTAAAAGCGTTGAAAGGCCGATCAAGGGATGTTGCTCCCCGTGGGCAATAATATCTTCATAGTTGATGAACTGAGTCTCAGGATGAACAAATCCGTCGCCATGTTCCAGTTGGTGCGTAAATTCCAGTAAACGTTCATTGGTTTGAAACTCTAATTGCTCTTTCAAACGCAGAGGCTCATCTAAAATAAGAACATGATCCGCAGAAAGATAAGAGAAAAATGGAACGAGGGGGGTATTAACTAAGCTTAAAAAAGGATAAATATTTTCATCCAAAATTCCCTGTTCAAGTCGTTCAACCAGAAAATTAACTTTAGTTTGTAAACGTTCAGCTGCTTCGAGCTTCCCTGCACGCTGGAGACGACCGATTGTTTTACGGGCTTCTGCTCGAATCGTGAAGCGAAGTTGTTCTATCTCTTCTTTAGTGACAACATATTCCATCGCAGGAGAAATAAGCACTTTGTCCTGCACCGCAACCGATTTCTGCGTACCAAGGTCAAACGTTCGGATAGAGTCGACTTCATCATCATAAAACTCGATCCGCACCGCTTCTCCATCTAAGGGTACAATGTCCAGAATCCCGCCCCTTAAGGCGAACTGCCCTCTCCCTTCAACCGTCTCGATCCGTTCATACCCTCCAGTGGTTAGAGCAGAAAGAACTTCGGACAAGCCATATCCTTTCCCCACTTCAAAGGTCAAGGTATACTCTTTCCAACGTTCAACAGGAAAAACACGCCGTTCCACAGCGAGGACAGAAGCCACAACAGTACATTCCTTGTCCAGGGCCAGTCGATTCAAAACACGAATTCGTTCCGAGGTCGTTTCCCTACTTCTACCCAATACTTCAAAAGGCAACCATTCCGTTGTGGGTAAATGCAGGATGGTTTCTTGGGGACACCAGGTCTGTAAATCGTTAGCCCACTTTTGAGCTTGCTCTTCCGAATAGGTCAGGATCAACCCATGTTTAGACTCTATCAGGAGTTGGGCCACACAGGCTGCTTTTTGGCTTCCTGTTAAATCATAAATCATTTGGGGCCATTCCTTATTGCTTAACGACCGCTCAACCTCCTTAATGTCGAACCCTCGTCGAAGATAGTCATGAATTGTATTCAAACCACACATCCTTTCAGGCAGCAAAAAAAGATGAACGTCCACCAAAGGACCCCCATTTCGATATTCGCTATTCGATATTCGAGGTTTGATCTAAGCATGATTACCCGAGCTTCGAACCACGATTCTCGATCTACGAACTACGATTTTGCCTACCTCTTAAAACTAACTCCATGGTATTCAACTATACTAAGGGCACGTTGCATCGTGCCCCAACAACGTTTAATGATACACATTTCTCGGCTCCATTTCCATATCGTGCAGACAGCCCGAACAAAGTGTATAGGCAACATTACCAACAATATCCATTATAGGGTCCATGTTACAGCTGGTCAAGTCATCTAATTCAATTTCCCCAATAATTCGATCACAGGTGTGACATACCTTTAATACCTTCATCCCCGAGACCACCTCCCTTGCTAGTAGAATTACCACTAGCTCAGGAGGTTATACTAAGGCTCATTTACCGATGGTATAAATTCATGGCACGGTCAGCTTCCCCTTTAAGCCAGAGGTTAGTTGCCTTCTCCGCACGTCCTAAGACATCATCTAACAGCGTAAGTTCATCTTCTGCAAAGGGGGTAAGCACATGATCGATGATCGATGATCGAGGTTCGTGGTTCGAATTTCGATCTTCGATCTTCGAATTTCGAGTTGGGCGACCCACGCCCAATTTAAGCCTCCAGAATTTCTCTGTTCCCAATTCAGCTAAAATGGATTTAATCCCATTGTGCCCACCTGCACTTCCCTGATCACGCAGACGGATTTTGCCCAATGGCAAATCCATATCATCCTGAACTATTAGTAAGTCTTCCCCTGGAACTTTATAAAAATTTGTAAGTTCACGTATCGAACGACCACTCAAATTCATAAATGTTTGGGGCTTTAAGAGGAGAAAGCGTTCCCCCTCCACCTTACCTTCTGTCCATAATCCTTGAAATTTCGCACGGAATTGGAGGTTATGGGCCTCTGCCAGCAAGTCAACCAGCAAAAATCCAATATTATGGCGCGTCTCTGCATATTGAGGTCCCGGGTTTCCAAGACCGACAATAACCTTCATTCCAATCTCCTCCCTAGCATATTCATCCGCTACTTTGAATACATACTTTAAGAATAAGAAACGCCCATCACCAGTGAAAGAGGATAAGGGGGTGAACCTAACCTATTGAAAGCAAGTCGAAAGTATTTATCCTTACCAATTATTTCTCTCCAAGAAGGGCAGCAAATCGGCTATGTCAAAAGTCTAATTCTTGATGCAAGTACGAAATCCCTGGCCGCAATCGTGGTGGATCCTAAAGGTCTTTTTAAGGATCAGCGCATAATCCCCTATTCCAAAGTCGTTAGCGTCGGCGATGACGCGATCACCATTGACAAAGAATCCCATGTGGAAAAAACCTCAAATCTCCCTGAATTATTAGATTTAGTGAAAGAAAAATTGACCATCATCGGAACAAAGATGGTCACGGAAACAGGAAAAACGCTTGGAACTGCCGACGAATACTATGTCGATCCCAAGACCGGTGAAATAACCCAGATCGAGATTTCAGGCGGTAAACTAGAAGGCTTCTTAACTGGCAAGGCGTGGATTTCTGCAGAATACATTACGACCCTTGGCCACGATGTGATCGTTGCCCAAAAAGGAAGCGAAAATGCCCTAACCGTAGCAGACAAAGGACTCAGTGAAACCTTCAAAAATCTGATGCACTCGACATCACACCTAGCCTCAGAAACGACTCATACCATCACCAGTTACTTCAAAAAGGATAAATCTAAAGCAGCCTCTCAATCTGCTCTGGATAAGGCCCCCGTCCTCATTCCCGAAATTGAAACGACCTCACCCGCCGACGAAACAGTTTCGGAAATACCCATAACCAAGGAACCCCTGGGATAATACCCCAGGGGTCTTTTTTAACTAAAGAGTTTACTGACCGAGAGATCTTCGTGGATACGGACAATGGCTTCCCCCAGGAGCGCTGCAACAGACAACACCCTGATCCGAGGGATCATTTTCTCTTTCTCTATAGGAATCGTATTCGTAACAACGAGTTCACGAATCACAGAGTTCTCCAAACGTTCAATGGCTGACCCAGATAAAACGGCGTGAGTACAACACGCATACACTTCTTTAGCACCCCGGTCGATAAGGGCCTGTGCCCCCTGTGTAATTGTGCCAGCGGTATCGATAATGTCATCGATCATAATCACGGTTTTCCCTTTCAGTTCACCGATGACATTCATAATTTCCGAGATATTAGGTTCCGGTCTACGTTTATCTATAATAGCAATAGAAGCGCCAATCCGTTCCGCGAGATTTCTGGCTCGTGTCACTCCACCTAAATCTGGGGAAACAACACAGAGATTTTCCAGCCCCTTTTCTCGAAAGTACTCTGCCAAAATCGGAACTCCGGGCAAATGATCCAGTGGAATATCGAAGAATCCCTGAATCGCTGGAGCATGCAAATCCATGGTTACGACACGATCCGCTCCTGCTGAGGTAATTATGTTTGCCATTAATTTTGCAGTGATGGGGTCACGTGCCCTTGATTTGCGTTCTTGACGAGCATAACCATAATAGGGCATCACTGCAGTAATACGACGCGCTGAAGCCCGGCGGATCGCATCAATCATAATCAACAATTCCATAATATTGTCATTGGTTGGATAGCAGGTGGGCTGAACAACATAGATATCCGCACCTCGAACGCTTTCATCAATGGCAAGACAGATTTCCCCATCTTTAAAACGTTTTATGTTAGCTTCACCAAGCGGAACTCCAAGATAGTCCACAATTTCTTGCGCCAACGGCCGATTGGCATTCCCACAAAAAATCTTAAATTCTTTTGCCGCCATGCCTCTTTTAGCCCCCTATTTCATCTTTTTGCGATACCAATGTTCCTTAATCACCTGCTGACACCGTTCAACCGCCAAGGCTTTGGCAGGAACATTTTTCGTAATAGTTGACCCCGCACCCGTAACGGCATATTCACCCACTTCAACCGGAGCAACCAAGTTTGTATTACTGCCAATGAAGGCATGATCTCCAATTTTAGTGAGATGTTTATTCACCCCGTCGTAGTTACAGGTAATCGTACCCGCTCCAATATTCGCTGATTTTCCGATGTGCGCGTCTCCAATATAACTCAAATGGGGCACTTTCGCTCCCGTTTCGAGCCAACTATTTTTAATCTCTACAAAGTCACCCACTTTTACTTCCGCTTCTAGTTTTGTGCCCGGTCGTAAATAGGCGAACGGACCAATGTGGCAACGTTCTCCAATCACTGCATCTTTAGCCACGGTGAAGGTCACTTCAGAACCACACCCGACCGTACAATTTTCCAAACTGGTCTGGGGTCCAATTACTGCATCTTCTTCGATCCGCGTTTTACCCAGCAGACGAGTGAATGGTAAAATCGTCACGTCCGGAGCGAGTTCCACTTCCGCATCGATAAAAGTCGAAGCGGGATCTATCAGCGTGACCCCCTCACTCAGCCAATGTTCAAGAATGCGCCTGCGAAAAACTGCTTCGGCCTCAGCCAATTGACCCCGACTATTAAT
Organism: Desulfosporosinus sp.; assembly: GCA_031292095.1. Lineage (GTDB taxonomy): Bacteria > Bacillota > Desulfitobacteriia > Desulfitobacteriales > Desulfitobacteriaceae > Desulfosporosinus. The sequence goes on along the minus strand of JARLHU010000039.1, from coordinate 28,350 downwards.
GCCCAAGGCCTCATGTGAATCCGAGGTACAATACGTTAGCATTTTTTCCCCTTGCCGTGAAATAACATCAAAGACTTCCGTCAGATAGTATTCTCCCTGAGCATTCTGAGGGGTAATCTTCGTCAAAGCATCCTTGAGTACCGATCCCTTAAAACAGTACGTCCCCGTATTGATCTCTTTGATCTGTCGTTCATCAACGGTTGCGTCTTTTTCCTCGACAATTTTAACAAGATTCTCGCCGTTTTTAATAATACGCCCTAACCCAAAAGGCTGATCCAAATAGGCTGTCAATACCGTGGCGCTAACTCCTTGAGTCTCATGCAATTTAATGAGAGCCTGTAGCGTCTCGGGTTTAAGTAACGGCTGATCCCCACTTAAAACAAGAACGGTCTGGACTCCTTCCAGATAAGGTAGGGCTTGCATAATAGCATGTCCAGTTCCAAGTTGCTCTGTTTGAACCACGATCTCAGCGCGTTCACAAATACTGACCTCAATAACCTCTCGACCATGCCCGACAATAACCAGCGGACGTTCAATTCCAACCTGGTTTACTGCACCTATGACATGTTCAAGAAGAGTTTTGCCTGCCAATAAATGCATGACCTTCGGCAACTTCGATTTCATTCTTGTCCCTTTTCCTGCAGCCATGATCACCGCTACCAAATTAGGCATAATCTAATTCGCCTCCAGCTTAATTTAACCTCAACTTAATTATTACATCCCAAAAGTTCTTTATTCGTCAAATCCGATCAAAATCCTCTTTTATATTCAATGTAAAATATTGTGCGGAAAAAGGAGACCTAACTGGAAGGTCCCCTTTAAGATAAGATAGAACATCTATATGTGTATTAAATGGCCTCTTGATATGCTTTTAAAACAGCCGTCTGGATCACTTCTCGTGCTGCTGCAGAAATGGGATGGGCGATATCGCGAAATTCTCCTTCAGGTGTTTTACGGCTAGGCATGGCTACAAAAATACCGTTCATGCCTTCAACGACTTTGACATCATGGACGACGAAAGCATTATCGAAGGTCACAGAGACCACCGCCTTCATCTTTCCTTCCGTATTAATCTTCCGAACCCGCACATCGGTAATATTCATTATGAATCACCACCCTCCCACTTATCCTTCGGGCTTATCCATAATGATATTCTCTGTATGGTAAAAAAATCCTGCATTATATCAAGAAAAATTTCTAATCGCTAAAATAATATGTTCTCTAATGTACTTTAAAAGCTAACCATTGGGACAACTGACATTTTACCAGTATCCAAGTCCGGTTCTTTAAGCTGCAAAAGGGATAAATATCCTTCAACGAGCTTAGGTTCATCAGTTATCTGAACTTCGACTAATACCCCAATTCCCACAACCTCTGCTTCAAATTCTGCCATTAAATTTTTTATGCCCAACGCTGTTCCGCCCGCCTTCATAAAATCATCAATAATGAGGACGCTCCTTTGAGGGTCTAAGGCCCTGCGAGAAAGCGACATGGTTTGTATACGCCGGGATGATCCCGAAACATAATTAATACTTACAGAAGAACCCTCTGTCACTTTGTTTCCAGTTCGAATGACCACCATTGGCAAACCCAAGGCCTCTGCTGTCACAAGAGCGAGCGGAATTCCTTTCGTTTCAATGGTAACCACGACATCTGGCTTTTTGTCTCTGAAAGCACCGGCAAAAATAAGACCCAGTGGACGTAGAACAGATGGATCAAACAAGATATCGTTCATGTACAGAAAACCACCTGCCAGAATTCGCTCCTTTTTGCTCAGACGTTCTGCAAGATTGCCAAGGAATTGGGTTGCCTCTTCCCTGGAAATTTCCGGAATATAACGCACCCCCCCAGCTGCCCCCGGAATTGTCTCAAGATGACCCTGCCCTAAAAGGAGTAAGCTTCCCTTGACAGCCATCAGATCTTCACTAATGGTGGACTTGGCCGTACCAAACCGTTCTGCCAATAAGGTTAACGGAGTCAGGACATTCGGTTTTAACATCAACACTTGGGTGATGGCCACCATCCGTTCTGCTCTTTTCATCTTCTCCACGCTTATTAATCCACCTTATCCGGATCATTCTTTAAACTCATGGCTTCGAACATGACATTCTCAGCCGTAACAATATGCGACATTGCTAAAGCTTGCGCTTCCTCGCTATCATGATTTCTTAAGGCCTCGACAATCATCCGGTGCTCTTCAATCGCCAGTTTGTTCCGCCCCGGAACAGCCAGGGAAGTGGCTCGAAAGCGTTGAATCTGTTCTCGCAAATTTTCTAAGATCTGAATCAGCCGTTCATTGCGGCTGGCTCTATAGACTAAGGCATGGAAATCGGTATCAGACTTCACGATCTGTTCTAAATCCATTTCACTCTCGCTGACCCTAAAAAACAAAGCTTGTTCCATAAGTTCTAATTCGTCTTCCGTAATGCGTTCCGCAGCCAACCCTGCGGCCAATCCCTCTAAAGCAGAACGGATTTCGAAAACATCTGCAACATCTTTTAACGATACCCCCGCAACATACGCCCCCTTGCGTGGAATCATGACGACGAAACTCTCGAGTTCTAATTTCCGAATTGCCTCACGTACCGGAGTTCGGCTGACCCCCATTTCTTCGGCCAATTGGATCTCCATCAACCGCTCCCCAGGTTTAAGAACCCCACTAAGTATAGCCTCGCGCATGGATTCAAAAACAATTTCCCGTAAGGGTTTATAACCGTCAAGTATAACCGGTACCAATCGTTTTTCCACGAATATCTCCCCTTTCATCCTCTAACTTAGCTAACCGTTCTTGTTACCCACACGTTTTTAAAGCCCTTTTTTCTCAACTGTCCTGCGACTTTTAGGGCGTGCTGTTTTCCTTGAGCAATTCCAAATACACAAGAACCGCTGCCCGACATTAAGGCCCCATAACACTCTGCCTCTAATAAATGCTGCTTAAATTTCAAAATTTGGGGGACCATTTGCATTGAAGCTGGCTCTAAATCGTTATAAAGCAACTCTGCAATTTGCTGCGTCGTGCCTTGAAGTAAGGCCTTTTCCCAATCCGTTCGCGTTAAACACCCACCCTGTCCAATGATGTCAAATTGGCGATAGGCCTCCCTCGTGTTCACACCAGCCGCTGGTTTGATTAAGACAAGATCCAGCTTTGGAGCTGAAGGCAATGATTCCAGCTGTTCTCCCCGTCCAGTCGCCCACATCGTTCCGCCACGCAGACAGAAAGCGACATCTGCGCCACATCTCCCCGCCAGTTTGAGTAGTACTTCCCTATCGAGGGGTTCTTCATAAAGTTGATTTAATAAACGAAGCGTCGCCGCAGCATCCGTGCTCCCTCCAGCTAGTCCGGCCTGTACAGGAATATGCTTTTCAATCTCAATTTCAACTCCTCCGGATTGACCACACTGTTCCTGAAATAACACGGCCGCCTTATACGCTAAATTACCCGAGCCACTTAATGCTCCACAACGACAGACAATCTTCTCTCCACGACGACGTACCCGGACAATATCATGTAAGGCAATGGATTGCATGACACTCTGAAGTTCATGATACCCATCTTCTCGAATTCCGTGAATGGCTAAAGCTAGATTAATCTTGGCGAAGGCGAACGTTGTTAGAAAAGATTGTTCCATTTGCATTGCCCTTTCCGAACATTACGAAAGTATTTCCTTTTATTATACATATTTTTAGGGTGGAGTTCCAGCACTTCTCCTTGCTAAATCTAAGAAACAAAAGGGACGAAGATAATCCTCGTCCCTTCATAACCATAATCTTTAATCCTAAAATTCTCCACCAACGACCCATTCGCTTGGCACTGCTTCATAGGCTATTACTTTTTGTAATTCCCTACGCATCCGAATTTCTTCTTCGATTGGCTCAAGATGCTCATAGAACATCACGAAAGTGTCCCCTGGAACGCAACTATCCAATCCCTTCCGAAAGGCTTCTATTTCCGTAAGTATCACTTCTATCCTATTTGGATGCATGCCGCTCCGCACTGCTTCATTATAAAGAATTTGCGCGATCTCACCCGGTTTACGCCCACGCAAATCGGCGTCTTCACGAATAATTAGACGCTTAAAACCTTGCGCTGCTATCCATCCCACTTCACGTACCGATTCATCCGGTCGGTCACCCGGTACCGTGATACAGCCCACCAAAGAACCGCCCTTGAACTGTTTAAGTGTCTTGGCGACCTCTTGGATCCCCGCTGCATTATGTCCATAGTCAACAAAAACATGAACCCCATCCAACTCATAAAGATTCAGGCGTCCCCGATTGTGCTCTGCATCCGAAGAAAAATCTTGCAGTGAATTTCGAATCGACACGGCACTTAATCCCAATGCCCATCCTGCTGCGACCGCCGCCAGGGCATTCTGAATGTTATGTTTGGCTTTTCCTTCCCAGGTCACCGGAATCTGTTTCACCGAACAAATTCTAAAACTCTGTGAACCCTGACAAATCAAGATCATACCTCGACGCACAAAGACAGCTGTTCCACCCAATCCCAAATGTTTGCGAACATGAACGTTGTCCTTTTCAGCACTGAAAAAAATAACTTTTCCCTTCGTACGCTTCGCCATATGCACGACTTGAGGGTCATCCGCATTCAATACTACGTAACTATGGGGTTTGACGACCTCCGCAACCAGGCTCTTGACATGGGCAATATCTTCGAGTGTCTCGATACCATATTGACCCAGATGATCATTAGAAACATTCGTAATAACCGCCACATCGGCATATTCATACCCCAAACCTGCTCGCAGAATCCCACCTCGAGCTGTTTCTAAAACAGCCACCTGAACATCAGGGTGTCTTAAGATAATTCTGGCGCTTTCCGGACCGGTCATATCCCCTTTAACCCATAATTTTCGATTAATATAAATCCCATCCGTAGAAGTCATCCCCACCATAAGCTGTTGATCTGTCAGCATTTTATTAATCATCCGAGTTGTGGTAGTTTTCCCATTAGTCCCTGTTATCGAAACGATAGGGATTCTTCCATTTCCCGAAGGTAAAACTTGCTCCACAATGGCCTTGCCTACCTCACGCGCCTTACCCACGTTCGGAAAATGATGCATACGGATCCCCGGCGCGGCATTGACTTCAATAATATGCCCATTTTTCTCGCGATAGGAAGCCCCGATATCTGCAATGACTAAATCGATGCCAGCGACATCCAAGCCAATCAGCTTAGCTGTGTAGATCGCCAAATCCACATTGTCTGGATGGACAAGGTCCGTCACATCCTCAGCGATTCCACCAGTACTCAAATTTGCACTGTCACGCAGATACACCACTTCTCCTTGTTCAGGAACAGATGATAGGGTTAATTGCTTCTGAGTAAGTGTCAAAATCACCACGGGGTCAATTTTAATCTTTGTTAGGGCCTTCTCATGGTCTTCTCCACGCAGAGGGTCCGCATTCGTTTGAGCCACCAGTTCCGCAATCGTCGCTGAGCCATCTCCAATCACATGGGCCGGTACCCGCTTCGCTGCGGCAATTAAACGTTCTCCAACCACGACTAAACGATAATGTTGCCCCGCAATGTACTCTTCGATAATGACCCAATCTCCGTAGGTTTGAGCGACCTTAAACGCAGCCCTGACTTCAGACACACTCGTTAACCGAAGGGTCACTCCTTTGCCCTGGTTGCCGTGCAGGGGCTTTATCACGACGGCGGTATTCATAGCCAAGAAGGCCTGAACGCCTTCCTCTTCCGTCTTAACAATATGTCCCCAAGGGACCGGGACTCCACCATCGCTCAGTATTTGCTTAGTCATTTCCTTATCGCAGGCAATATCTACCCCGATACTAGACGTCGCACCGGTTATCGTCGCTTGGATTCGGCGTTGATTTCGCCCATACCCTAATTGCAATAAGCTGCTCTCATTGAGACGATGGATCGGAATTCCCCGTTCCCGGCACGCTTCAACAATAATTTGCGTTGAAAGCCCCAATTCATAGTCAGACATCACTTGTTTTATACGGTTTATGGCATATATTACATCAAAAGATTCTTGATTCAGAAGGGTCTTCACAAGGGCAAACGCTTGTTTGAAGGCCTCAACCGCTCCCTCTTTAGCTTCGTAATTAAAGATAATCTCATAGCAGCCCGGTTGTTCTAAGATAGCCATCGTTTTGCCATATTTAATGATTTGCCCAGCTTGTGTTAAAAGGTCGATGGTCACATGTTCAATGACATGTCCAATTAAAGTTCCCTCTACTAACCGCTCTAAAAATCCGCCCTGTTTACCCCGTGAACAATAGTGGTCTTTTAAGGTCGGTAAATTCTCAACGAGACGAAGACGAAAATCTCCCAATTCATTACTAAACCGCTCCGTCCATTCCTGGAGATCCACAATCGCTCGAATAATCGGCCGGTGGCTGTACACATTGGCCCCTTCGATCGCTTGGATTTCTCTAATCTCCATTATGATGTTGTTCCCCTTTCAGCAGCAATGGGTAATATACTACCCTAGTTTTAACCCTTTTTCCTCTGGGTATTCCCTCATTAAGTCAATCTCTTAAACTAAAGCAAGGAAACCCGACGTTTTAGATCAAATCCATAGCCATCGGATAGAACATGCATCAAAATTGGACTCAGAACCAGAGCTTGTCCCGGCGTCGTTTCCGAAACGTTTGTTGTCGTGGAGGAAGAAGCATCCACCACTGTGACCGTATTGCTGCCAACAACTGAAAAATTCGCATCAGATTGAACTAATATGGCCGTATCCTCATCGATCCCTACACCGAGAACATAGGGGTTCTGAGAGATTGCCGATAAGAGCCTGCCGATTCGCCCACGTTGAGCAAAGTGTTGATCAATCACGACGGAACGCAAGAGTCCCAGACCCGGAGCCATCGTCAAGGTGTCTTTCTTCGCCGTTCCAGCTTCCCCTCCGACAATCATCGTATCCGACATGACAGAAGCCCCTGCGCTCGTCCCCGCAATCGTTACCCCCTGTTCATAGAGTTGCTGAAGCATCCTGCCCAGCAACGTGCCCCCCAGCAAACCGGTAATCCTTAATTGATCCCCTCCTGTGAAAAAGACTCCCGTCGATTTTTCGAATTCCTTCCCAATCCCCTGTCTGTTCGCTTGAGTACGGTCTAAAACATCAAGAACCTGCACTTCCTGGGCCCCTAGTTTGAGAAACAACGCCTGGTACTCTGTCCCTACTTGGAGCGGGTATTCTGTCGCAACCGTCAGGACTGTAATCCGACTTTCCCTCCCACCTGACTCTTGGACAAACCGTTTAAGTATTTTACACTCTCCTGTTTTATCTTCTGCTCCACCGATGATGAGCAGCTTTCCTTCCACATGTTCGGTCAAACTGATCCCTCCAGTCTGTATATTTTCCACCTAAAGAGGGTTTAATTATGCAAAGAACATTCAGAAACCACTAACATACCATGAGATATAACCTAATAGCATCAAGAAAGGAGGTTTTCGCTCAATGCCCAACCGTTCAATTGTCATATATACTGCTCGTCGACAACTCGAGCTCTATGAAGAAAATCGCCTGATCCAGCATTGCCCAATTGCTGTTGGCAAAAAAGCCACCCCCACGCCCCATGGCCGCTACACCATTGCCACAAAAACATTTTATCCCGGCGGTGTCTTTGGTAGTCGATGGCTAGGGCTCTCTCTTCCCTATTATGGGATTCACGGAACAAATAACCCTGCAAGTATTGGGCAAGAAGCGTCCAAAGGGTGTATTCGTATGCACAACCACGACGTCGAAACCCTCTTCCAACGCGTTGAAATTGGGACCTTAGTGATCATTCGAAGCTAACAAGTAGGGGCACGACGGAAAAACGGGCACGATACATCGTGCCCCTGCTAATAAGGACTCCTAGGATAACCCCGCCGCATCTGCCCCCGCGTCTCAACTCCCCCAACCCCATCCGTCCCTGTAATAGTATGCATTAGAATATCCTTCACCGAAACAATTTGGTCAGTTGGGGTAAAAGCAATTCGTTCAACAATAAAGACTGGGTCAAAGGCGTGAATCAGCATGCGTTTGGGAGATGAAGCAAAATTTGCTCCTGCCGAAAGAATCGCTTCATAGTTGGATTGACATGCTCCTGCAAAGATAACCAAGGCATCCCGGTTATGCTGAAAACGCCGAGCCTCTAGAACAGATTCCACAAAATAGCGTGAACTGCGATAACTGTCCATACTATGAAAGTCTCTCTTACCACTGATAAATCCATCATGACCTGTCAATACCAGGATATCGGTCGGGTTTTCTTGTAAAATTTTACGAATTACTTTCGGTTGTTCTGTCTCAGATTTACAAATCCCCTTAGCTTCGATTCCCATTTGCCGATACATCTTGATGCATTGGTTTAAATAATCTTGGTCGCCATCGATCTGCAACACCCGTCCTGGAATCTCGAAAAATTCCCTTTGATCGTCTTGGTCCACTTTCCTTTGACAGGTTAGTCTGTGTAATTTCAGGTAAATCATTTTATTATCCTCACGCTCATAGTTCGTAACTTCAACCGAACTCTTCGCAACAAGATCAGAGACTGGAGCATCTGCTAGTAGCCTAAGATTAAGCCCTTTGAGAATCACTGAACGTTTGCCGTTATTATTTGCATGTATCTGATCAATGTTAAAAAAAAGATCCTGTTGATGTGAGAGCCGTGCAACAATATCCCCAACCTGAAACATAGCCTGACCTCCTTATCGTGGCTCGATATTCGTGGTGTGGTGAGTGGTATAGTGGTTCGAACTACGAATATCGTATATTGCTTTATACTATGTCGTAGAAAACCCAAACGGCATAGTATATTGCAAGTTAAATATAAAGGGGGACCAAAGATGTTCGCAGCAGTAATACCAGCCAAAAATGAAGAAAAGAGCATCTTGGCTGTCTTAACCACCGTTTTACGACTTCCGGTCAGTTATATTATTATAGTTCTGAACGGCTGCACAGACCGAACGTTAGAACTAGCTCGTTCAATTCACGACTCTCGCATTCATATTCTTTATTTTACAGAATCCTTAGGAATTGATATACCAAGAGGAATCGGTGCACTTTATGTACGTCATTTAGGTGTCCAGGGGGCACTGTTTATCGATGGGGATATGTCTGGAGATATCTATCAAAATCTAGTTTCCCTATTTACAGCCATTCAATCCGGAATTGATGTCGCCTTAACCAATTGTTATCCATATATTACACACCGTGAAAAACTAGCCAATCTTGTTCTCAAATTCCGGGCTAAGCTTAATCGCGAACTTGATCTCTTTAAAAGCCTCGGCCTTTCAACCCCCACGCATGGACCTCATGCGCTCTCTGAACATGCCTTGCAAATACTTCCTCTCGAAGCTATTGCGATTCCCCCGCTTACTCTATATTGGGCAAAGGAAACCTGTCTCTCCATTAAAGTGGCTACTTCCATTCCCCACGAAGCACTGCACTCTCCTAGGAAACATCGACGCCATGCTCGCCTGATTGCCGAGACCATCATTGGAGATTGCCTGATGGGCTTAGCACTAAGCCAAAATAAACCTCTGACTCGATCACTCGGCAAACATGAATTATGGGGCTACCACCCAGAACGACGTTTCGATCTCCTTGCGCAATGGGAGCAATCTCTAAGGTCTCAGGATATGTTTTATGAACAGCATGTCATTATCCCGGGTCCCTTCTCGCCATCCTGCAAGTAGGTTAATACGTGCGAAGACAGTATCTTCGGACCAGCGGGTCGTTTAACCCCGGATAACTTAAGCCACATTTAAGAAAATAACCAGTCAGTAGGCTTAACTCCTTATTTTCGGATCAATACCATGCGTCTGAAAATAATCCAAAATCTTCTCCTTCTCCTCCACTCGCACGTGCACGGTGGGCTGCAATTTTCCCGCCTGAACCCCATTCCAATTCATGTAAATCGTTTGGTTATAGGATTTATTTAAAATAGGATCCGCATACTGTAAGTCAACCACCACATACTGCGCATTGATATTGGGTTGTTTGGGGTCAAGTTCATTACTAGGGATGATCATAACTAGGCTTAAAGCTGCATCTTTATATATTTCGTTGACGATGGCCGATTCATCATGATGAATCGGCTTTCCTGATAAACGATCATCAAAGACAATCGTCTCGCTGGAAAGATTGACCGCTGGGTGTATACCGACATTATTAAATTTTAACTCTAGGCTAAGATTATTGACTAGGTCGATTTTGGGGGACTCTCTTAAAACGAAGTATGGTCGCGAAGCGTCCTGTTGTACCTTCCAGGCCGCTACCGTCAAATAGACGGTTATCAAAGCTGTGAGCGCCAACACTGTAGTCGCTATTGTAGCAATAACACTCGACCATTTCATAAAAACGTTGCTTGATTTACCCAACCCTGGTTCACCCTCCGTTAATCTTGAACGTCCTAACCCTATGTTTAGGCCTCCTTATCGTTCGAAAATTTATTGTCTTTTATGCGCAATCGGAAGTTCCGAGTATAAAGAAACAACCATGAACTATCCGTTCACAAAGTAGAATAAAAATGTATTTTCGTAAGAAAACTTGGCGGGCGTCCGCGAAGACACTTTCTTCGCACGTATTAGACGTTCTTGCAGACACTGTCTTCGCACGAATTAGCCTTCTTGCAGCCTCAGCGAAGGCGACCGCCTAGTTGCCCTTATACTTTCTGTATAATATAAAGAAAAACCGAGCTGCGGCTCGGTCCTTTTATAACTAGAAATTACTCTCAATACGAATTCATACCAGTCAATAGGTATCCCGCAGGGGCAATTCATGAATTGCCCCTATCAGCAAAAGCTCGGGTTAGAACCTGAAACTCCTCGATACTCAACGTTTCCGCTCGCCGCCCATCCGAGATCCCTGCGCTTTGCAATCGTTCAATGACTTCATCTTTTCTTAGCCCCAAGCCGCCAGTCAGTGAGTTTCCCAGAGTCTTGCGCCGCTGACTAAAGGCTGCTTTGACCACTCGAAAAAAGTCCTTTTTGTCCACATTAAATCCCAGGTAAGGGCGAAGGTCTAGTCTAATCACGGCAGAAGTGACTTTTGGAGCAGGCCAAAATGCGCTGGGTGAAACATCCATCACTTTCGTGACTTGGGCTGAGATCTGTACTGCAATGGATAATATACCGTACGTCTTACTTCCTGGTGGCGCTGCAATCCGATCTGCCACTTCTTTTTGTACCATAATCGTCATCCCACTTAAGTGATCCGCTTGCTCAAGAAAATGCATGATTAGCGGACTCGTGATATAGTAGGGCAAATTTCCTATCAAATACCCTTTCTGATCTCCCCATAGTTCATTTAAATCCAGTGTTAACGCATCTTGATTGACGATTTCTATAGGTTGTCCACGAAGCTCTTTGCTTAAAATTCCAATTTTATGTTTATCCAACTCCACTGCCCACATCTTTTGCACCCTTGGGGCAAGAACCCGGGTTAACACACCCAGTCCTGGACCAATTTCAACGAGTGGGACATCCGGCTTTATTGTACTAGCTGAAACAATGCCCTCAATCACTTCGTCACTCATCAGAAAAACTTGACCCATAGATTTATGAGCTCGTGCTCCACCTCTTATCAGACGTTGTGTATATTCAGTTGCATTCTCCATGCCTGACCTCCTCTATTGCTTGGAAAAACGACTCACGGGATATCCCAAAACGGTTTAGCCGATGGAGGAATTGTTTAGCATTAGTATCCCCGATCCCCAGCTTATGCCCAAGTGCTGACCTGTACTCATTTGACCGTCTTGACCCCACAAGACCTACTAACAATAAATCCTCTATCGTAAAATTTTCAGCAAGAGTCCCCTGATCTTGTTGAATATGTGCAAAGGCGCGCCGGATTTCGTGTGGTGCTGCATTTTCCACCCCAATATCTCCTTGTTTAGAAGCCGCTTTCCTGGTTAGGTAAATGTGTTTAGCCTGAGGGACATAGGCCCGGATACGATTGCGAATCTGCTCTCCAACCGTATCCGGGTCCGTAAAAACAATCACCCCTTGACGATTTGCCATTTCTGCAATGTAATCTAACTTTTTCTTGGTCAGCCCATACCCCTCCGTCCAAATTACATCAACTTCCCCGAGGGCCTGTCGTACCGCATGAGCGTCATTTTTCCCTTCCACTACAATAAGTTCCTTGATCATTCTTGATTTCCTCCGTTTCCAAGGCATATGAAAGAAAATAACAAGTCATGATGCCTTGGATATTTTGCGTCAGACAAGGAGGTATGCGCCCCTCATAGCGGGCTATTAGGGGCGCATACCGACGCAGTATGACACAAAATAGACTGGCAGACTGACTAGTTATTTTCTTGAATGTGCCTAGCTCTTATATCTTATCTGAGATTGTTCAAAGACTCAAATTTTTTGAACTCAATATGCTAAAATTGGATGAACTACACACTAGACCGAGGGAGGGGCACGATATATATCGTGCCCCTGTGGTGGAACGTTTTAAATGGAAATAAGGGCACGACGGAGATCGTGCCCTTACTCGTACTGTGTCTATTTAGATTTATTTGTCCCGAAATCTTTCATAAGCGAACCCCAGATAGCGGGATCCTCCATTCCCAAACGCCAAATGCCGACGCCATGCAGCTTGTGTTTGAGAGCATAATCCATTTTTATCTTCAAACTTGCAGCATTCTCAAAGAATACTTCGTGTCGAGTACCATTTGCTGTATATATAAATTGTGGCACTTTCGCACTTGGATCCGTAAGAATCTCTACTCCATGTTTTTTGGCTCGATCAACGGTTTCAATGTAAGATAGATAATCGGGTAATAAGGGTTTGTTTGAACCCCAGTCATACGAATAAACCGGAAGACCCATTACAATCTTATCAGGTGGTATCTTTCCCACCGCAAAGTTAATCACACGATCTACCCATCCCTGTGAGGCAACCGGTCCTTGGGTTGTGCCAAGTCCATGCTCGTCATATGTCATTAGAATGATTTGGTCAGCAGATTTTCCAATCGCTGCATAATCATACGCACCTGACCACAGATCAGACGGATAATCGACAAATTTGGCAGGGATAGAAACGTTCAAGACTTTGTCTTTTGCCTTTAATGCTTTCTTCAGTTCAGCGACAAAGGCAGAATAATTGTTGCGATCTCCAGGAGGAGTCTTTTCAACATCTACCGAAATGCCGTCCCAACCATCTTTTGTCGTCAGGTTGACCAAGTTGGTCACTAAATTAGCCCTAAGCCCAGGGTTAGACAAAACGCGGTGGGCTAAATTCGCGTCAAAGCCAACCGTCCCAGTTAAATTCATGTTGTGCACCAAGGCATAAGCTTTTGAGCCATTTTTTTGAGCGGTCTCTTTAATTTTGAGATCTACTTTACCGGTTGGAACGACTTTACCTGTTGCATCAAAGGAGTACCAGAAAAATGCGACTTCATCAAGTAACTTAGCATTTTTGATCATCGATTCTTTCGAGCCAGGTGTCGGCCCTTCAGGATCAGTGTAAAATCCCATAACCACTCGTTTCCCTGACCCTATTACGGAATCACGTGTTGCACCAGCCTCAGCTTGCGGCGGTTGTGTAGTTTGTGTGTTTTGCTGTGGGGCATTTGACGAAGAATTGGGTTGGACATTCGAACATCCTGTCAAAGCGAGACCCAAAATCAGGGCACTGCTCATCATAAAAGTCAGAAACCGTTTCATGCTACTCTTCAACTCCTTAATCTAGATTCGGTAACTGACTTTATTTTCCCCGCTTCAAAGGTCGTTATGTATTAAATTATTAAGCGTTATATTTATCCGTTTTAAGTCAATTATGGAAGTCCAAAATAACTGGCAATCCCTTTGGCAATAGCACGTGATAATTGTTCTTGATACCAAGATTGCTGAAGCTTTTTTTGTTCTTTAAGGCTGGATAGATAGCCCACTTCCACAATAACTGCCGGCATACTTGTGTTATTGATAACGTAAAAATCTCCCGGCTTGGCAATTCTACGATTCATTCCTGGTATTTTAATCAATTCTTGTTGAATCAATACAGCTAACTCTTTTCCGGATTCCGACTTAGAATCATAAAACGTTTCCGCTCCGGAATTCTGTCCAGTTGCTGTTGCATTAACATGAAGACTGACAAAAATATCCGCTTTTACCTCGTTTGCCATGTCTATCCGGCGATTTAAGTCAATTTGTTTTTTTGTAGTTTTTCCTTTAACCCCATCTGGTACATAGTCGATATCCTCTTCCCGAGTAAGAAAAACCTGTATTCCGCTTGGCCCAAGCATTTCTTTAACTTTTTGGGCAATCTGGAGATTAATCGATTTTTCATAAACACCCTGAGCCGTAATCGCTCCAGGATCATATCCTCCATGCCCTGGGTCTAACATCACAACGTGATCCCCTTCAGAATGGATCATAACAGCGGTAGAACCCTGCCAAAGCACAGAGAACACCAGCATGCTCATTACACCCAGAACAAGTAACACCGCAGGTTTTTTTCCTAATATACTCAAAGGCTGACGCATCCCATACCCCTCCATTTCATGGTTACAACTTAAGGCACATTCAAGAAAATAACCAGTCAGTATGCCAGTCTATTTCGCGTCATACTGCGTCGGTATGTTTACCTAATAGCCCCACTATGAGGTAAACATCCCTCCTTGTCTGACACAAAATATCCTTGGCATCTTTGACTAGTTATTTTCTTTCATATGCCTTAATAAACTTTTATTGGACATATACCATAACATTGCGAACGCCCCAGGATGATGCTGCCTCTTCAGAATTCATATATAGGTCAATGCGGTTACCGATGATTGCTCCACCGGTATCTAAAGCGCGCGCCTTTCCATACCCATCAACATATAAGTTCTCCCCAAGAGAAATAACTCTGGGATCGACCGCAACTATCCCCCAACGAACAGAGGCCCCCGTTTTTGTGGTCCCTCCGGGTATACAATAGGCTGTCGCTCTCATGATATATGCCCGCTTAAACTGTACCGTTTCCCCACCCCGTGAAACTGAAGTTTGTGCACCTCGAGAAATCACTTGACTGGTAGGGGTTACAGCCACTCGCTGACTGAGTACCTCACGATCAACCTCTTTGCCATCTTCTAACGTCAGTTTAACTGTCTGCTCTTGAAGGCCATTTGAGCCTTCACTGACAATTTGGTCCGGTAAGCCGACTGGATAATCTGCCTCCTGTATAACACTCTGATAGGGAATATCACTTTTAACGGTTTCTACTCGTTCCTCGACCCGAACCACGCACACCTGCTCATTAGGCGCCAGCATATGATCAAGTGCCAGCGAAACCTTATCTTTCGTTCCCAGGACAATGCCTAGTTTCTTGAATGCATCAGCGACGGTTCGCGGAGCAATATAGGTGTTTATAGTCTTACCATCCACTTGAACAAGAATGGGAATAGCCCGTCTAACCTTAATTTCCATCTGGTCCGTGACAGCTTGCGTACGTGAAACATTTACCTCGTCCACATCCTTGATCTGAAGTCCATAACGCTCCGATAAATCGGTAAGCGCTTCCCCCACAGTTTTTGATGGTGTCCGGGTAGTAAAAGTTTGTTCATCCACCGAGAGATGAACCGGTTTACTCCTCGTTACTGCTACAATTAATCCCCCAGTGACTTTTGTTTCCCGAGAGGGGGTCACAATGTCCTCTGGATAAGACTCTAAGTTTGAATGTGCAAGCGCCTGACCAACTGTCCCAAAGATTGTTGTTATGCGTACGGTTTTTCCGTCAACTTGGGCCTCGATTGTTTTGGCTTTGTAAACAATTGCCGCAGCCGCTATCAGAAAAATAGCAAAGACGGCAACAGCCACTCGGGCTTTACGAGAGGTCTGAACCAGGGAAAAAGCCCGAGTTCGAGTTGAATAAATCATTTAATCCCTCCAAAAAGCAAATAAACCTAACAACCCCATTTTAATGGATAAGTAGTCTGTTGTCAAAGTTATTTCCATTAATTGGTTTGTAACACATAAATATGAACAGGTTTTCGCCCCCAGTCAAGGCACTGACGGAGAGTAGAGAAGAACACATCAATTCGATTGCCACGAATATCCCCACCCGTATCTGCAGCTATGGCATACCCATACCCTTCGACATAAACCTTGCTTCCCATGGCAATGACTTTTGGGTCGACTGCAATCAAACCTTCTCTTGCAGCGAGACCAGTAGCGGTTTTATTTCCTGTATACGTATAAGCTGTCGACTCAACGTTCAGTGTTTGACTGATCTTTAATTTTGTTAAATCAAAGCTTTCCCCTACAACTGGTTTAGAGTTTTGAATAATCACTTTCTTCTTCGGACG
This sequence comes from Desulfosporosinus sp., assembly GCA_031292095.1. GTDB lineage: Bacteria > Bacillota > Desulfitobacteriia > Desulfitobacteriales > Desulfitobacteriaceae > Desulfosporosinus. The sequence continues at coordinate 12,066 of JARLHU010000039.1, read as the reverse complement.
TTTAAGTTCGACAGAGGATTGGACTTGCTGATTGATGGGTTGTCCATCGACCCCAAACGTCCTTACAACCTGACTCACCACGCCAGTTTCCCCTTCTTCCTGTATTTGACTCATGCCGGGAAGAAGTTTATCGGACTCTATATATTGCGTGTCAAATGGAATTTCTTTTTCTTCCACTTCCGTTTTACAAGTTATCCCATTTACAAACTTTTGACCGGGTACTTCTTGGCTTATTGTACCTTGACTTGTTGCTTCTTGACTTGTTGCTTCTTGACTTGTTGCTTCTTGGCCCGTCGCACTTAGGCCAGTTACTCCTCGCCCTGTTGCTTCTTGGCTGGTTTCGCCTCTACTAACTGTACTCCGTAGGACGAATGCTCCTTGACTAACTGCACCCCGGCTCAACGCTCTCTGCTGGAGGTCCAAAAAGCTTAATTCGGTGCCTAATGCCCCTGTATTAGCGGATTGTGTGGCCAACTGTAATGGCAGTTGCAACGATTGTGCTATATCCGGAGCTTTCGGCGTTGAATACTGCGTACTAGCAGCAAACATTGCCAAACCGCCTATGTACGAGCTCCATAGCTTGGTTGCTCGCCAATAATCGGAATACGTGGTAATCGGTAGCGAATACATTTTACTCCCCCTTTACAAAACCTATGAGACAAAATGTAAAAAAGAACCTTCAGCGAAGGTCCTTTTTTGCTAGCCTAAAGACATTTTCTGCATTTCGCATGGTTTGAGCAGCCACATCTTCAAAAGGCAGTTTTTTAATCTCAGCGATTTTCTTGACAACTTCTCGGACATAGGCCGGTTCATTGCGCTTTCCACGTCGCGGTTCCGGAGTTAAATAAGGGGAATCTGTCTCCACAAGAATACGATCCAGTGGCGCCTGGCTTGCCACTTCGACCGTGTGCCGAGCGTTTTTATACGTCACCGGTCCGGCAAACGAAAGATAAAAGCCCAAGTTCAAAAGTACCTTTGCCATTTCCCATGACCCTGAATAACAATGGAAGATGCCACCGTACTCCGGGGGATGGGCCTTTACAATCTCCAAAACATCCTGATGGGCATCGCGATTATGGACAACGATTGGTAAGCCGACTTCATTTGCTAATTTGATCTGCTGAATGAATATCTCTTGTTGAATTGAGCGTGGCGACAGATCGCGGTAATAGTCCAGCCCAATTTCTCCCCAAGCCAACACTTTCGGTTGTTTCGCCAAGAGTAAGAGCTTAGCCCAGGTTTCAGCTGTAGCTCCTTCGGCATTGTGTGGGTGTATGCCAATAACAGCATAGATAAAATCGTAGTCTAGAGCCAACTGCACAGATCGTTCAGAAGAAGGGAGATCATATCCCACATTCGTCACTCGGGAAATCCCAGAGGCTTGCAGGCGCGCTATGACTTCTTGGAAATCGTCCGTATAAACAGGGTCATCTATGTGAGCATGTGTATCCCAAATCATTTGACTCGCGCCCCTCCGGGAAGATCTTTGTTGACCATGAGGACCTCCAACACGTCCCCCTGTGAGGCCGCCAATATCATACCCTGGGACATAATTCCCCTCAACTTGGCAGGTTTCAAATTAGCCACCAATACAACATATTGGTTTACAAGGTCCTCTGGAGCATAGTGTTTGGCAATGCCTGAAACAACCGTTCGTACAACGCCAGCCACTTCAACTTCTAATTTCATAAGTTTATCTGTCTTTGCTACTTTCTCAGCACTTAGGATCTTGGCAACACGCAAATCCAGTTTGGCAAACTCATCCATGCTAATTTCAGCTTTGATAGGCTCAAATTCGAGCGCTGGAGTAGGTTCAGCTTCGATGGTTTCTTTTTGAGCTTGAGTTTGGTTGATATTTTGGTCTATGTTTTGACTTTGATTCACTATTTTCGTCTCCCCAACTGTCATATATTGCGAAATATCAATTCTCGGAAAAAGCGGTTCTCCCTTTTGAACTTGCATTCCAGGTTCTAAGATGCCCCATTGATCCGCTTCTTCCCAGCGAATGAATCCTTCATCAACGCCTAAGGACTTACAAATTCTAGACGGTAATCCCGGCATAAAGGGGGCCGTCAAGACTGCCATAACCCGTATACATTCCACAAACGTATAGAGAACTGTGTCTAAGCGCTCTCGCTGCTCCTCATGTTTAGCAAGTGACCACGGAGCTGTTTCATCGACATACTTATTGCATCGTGCCACAAAACGCCAAATTTCTTCAAGCGCCCGCGCCGGGTCGAACGCGTCAAGACTTTTTTCGACAGCATTTTTAATCTCATGACTTAATTCCTTTAATTCCTGCTCTTGTGCACCATCTTGCCCTGGACGAGGAACAATCCCGCCCCGATACTTAACAACCATAGCTAAACTTCGAGATACGAAATTTCCAAAATCATTGGCCAGATCACTGTTTAGGCGTTCAACCACGTTATCTTCGGAATACGTCCCATCTGAGCCCACTTGCATCTCGCGCAACAAGAAATACCGAATGGCATCTGAGCCATATCGTTGAATCAACTCGAAGGAATCCTGCACATTTCCGCGGGATTTAGAGATCTTACCGCCTTCTTTGGTCAGATACCAACCATGCCCATATATTACTTTAGGGAGCGGAATGTCTAAAGCCAAAAGAATAATCGGCCAAATCACAGCATGGAAACGCACAATATCCTTGCCCATGATGTGCACATCAGCAGGCCAATACCGCTTATATTTTTCCCCATCAGGGTAACCGAGCGCTGAAATATAATTAATCAAAGCATCTAACCATACATACACAACATGGTGGGGATCAAAGGGTACTTTGATCCCCCACTGAAATGTAGTGCGCGAAACACAGAGATCCTCCAAGCCGCCTTCGATAAAGCGCAACATTTCGTTACGCCGAGAACTCGGTTGGATAAATTCCGGGTGCTCATTGATGAACTTAAGCAATGTGTCCTGATATTTTGAAAGACGGAAGAAATAGCTTTCTTCCTTGAGCAATTCCACTTCTCGACCACAATCTGCATTGGGGCATTTACCCTCAAGCAATTTGTTTTCCATCCAAAATGTTTCACAGGGGGTACAATACCAGCCCGAATACTCCGATTTATAGATATCTCCTTGTTCATATAGTTTGGTGAAAATTTGTTGAACCACTTTCTGATGACGTTCTTCTGTTGTCCGAATAAAGTCATCATTTGAAATATCAAGGGCTTCCCATAATTCTTTAAAGCGTTTTACCACACCATCAACATAAACTTTCGGGTCTATATTATGTGCTTCTGCAGTGCGTACAATTTTCTGGGCATTTTCATCCGTACCTGTTAAGAAGTAAACTTCATCTCCTAGTAATCTATGGTAACGGGCAAGCGCGTCTGCAGCCACCGTTGTATAGGCAGTTCCAATATGCGGGCTTGAGTTCGGATAGAAAATCGGAGTAGTTATATAATATTTCACCAAAACGTCTCCCATCTCAATTATCTTTGGAATTAGGCATCTTCTTCCGTAAATTGAAAAACAGAGGCCAGAGCTCAGAAAGAGAATACAACGATCTGACACATCCGGCTTTTGAACTCCGAATTCCGGATTTGTCAAGTATGCCCACAATTAGAAATTAATATGAAGGCGACCCATATTACTTACCAGAAAATAAAAAAGTAAAAATCCATAAAAAAATTGGTTGACTTTAAATGGAACGATTGGTATCATAAGTCTGTAGTATCCTGTCGAATGTTGTTGCAAAGGGAGGGTGGTCAATCTAATGATGAAATCAACTGGAATCGTGAGAAAAGTAGATGAACTTGGCCGTATTGTTTTACCGATTGAGCTTCGCCGCACTTTAGGTATTGACGAAAAAGACGCACTGGAAATTTATGTGGACCAAGAAAAGATCATTCTTAAAAAGTATGAGCCTGCTTGTGTATTTTGTGGTAATGCAAGCGATAATCAGCTTTTTCATGGCAAGAACGTCTGCCGCGAGTGTGCGATTGCCATGGGAGAAACCGTGTCTGGAAGCGTTGAATCGAAAGCTGTTTAATTCCAAGCTACTTACATAGAGAAAAAGCCTTGGACTGACAGATCCATCGAAAAAACCCAACTTGGAAGGCCTTTGAGGCCTTCCTTTTCACGTCCTCAGAAGGTATCTCTTTCGACCCTATCTGACCAACGATCCAGGACCGCCTGGTAAACCTCAGGTTTTCTGACTCCATAACGCTTGGCCACTTCTTTCATGGCATCTTTTTTACTCAATCCTCGGCTTATTCCTTCTGTGACCTCCTGGCACCATTCTTCCGGACCTCCGACAGGTTTCACGGGGACGTAGGGTGCGATAACGATACAACACTCCCCTCGTGGCGGTGTCAACTCGAAGGCTTCTTTCAACTCTAAGACGGTTCCCTTATGCACCTGTTGATGCAACTTTGTCAACTCGCGCACGACAGCCACATCACGTTCCCCAAAGGACTCCGAGATTGCTTGTAAAGTCGCCACCAAACGATGAGGGGCCTCGTAGAAAATCTGTGTCTGGGGAAGATCAGCCAGTTGCTCAAGGCTTTTCCTCCGAGCTCCGGTCGTAGCAGGTAAAAAGCCATGAAAAGCAAAATGCTCCGTCGGCATTCCCGATAACACCAAAGCCGTAAGGGCTGCATTAGGTCCGGGTAAGACATCGACCGGAATATTCTCCGCCTGACAAAGACGTATTACTTCACATCCCGGATCAGAAATTCCTGGCAAGCCTGCATCAGAAATGAGCGCGATCGTCTGCCCGCACTTAAGTTTCTCCACCAATTCCAGGGATTTCTTTTTTTCATTATGCTCGTGATAACTGGTCATATGTGTCGTAATCTGGTAGTGTTGCATAAGCTTGCGAGAATGCCGCGTGTCCTCAGCTGCAATCAAATCCACTTCCCGCAACGTATCTAAAACGCGCACAGTGATATCTCCCAAATTTCCAATCGGCGTCGCACATACATACAACGTACCTTTAGCCAGCATATTTAGACTCCTTGCTTGGTTTAGTAAACTCAGAAGTAATTAATCTTTCCTCAAAAAGCCCATACAAAACAGGCAATCCCCTTCTAATGGTTGCCCAAAATGAAGATGGCAGACATGAAACCCTTCTTGATACAGGCGCACAAGATTATCATGGGCGACTCCTTGAATGTGTTCAGCGTTGGCTATAACGCGTTCCGTTTCCTTTTCAGGAAGGGTCCATTCCCGTTTTAACTTTATATTTTCTTCCTCCAATGCCTGAACATAAGGTTTTAAACGGTTAACCTCTTCAAGAAGGGAACGCAATTTTTCTTCCACTTCTGTAAGGGCCTGGGTCAACTGACTCATACTCTCTCACTCTTTCCTTTGGGCTTTTCCCCTTTCCGATTGCGTTGCAGTTTCGCGTCAGGTTTGGGAGCAAAAGCGCTGTCCGCCCGGGGATTAGCTTCATCCGGAGTTTCTGCCAACTTTTCTACTTGAACGTTGTGACGTGAACAATGCTCTTTGTCTTCGGATTTATAACAACCATTTTCATATTTAAGGCAACACATGAGGCGACCACAAATTCCGGAAATTTTGGTTGGGTTGAGAGAGAGCTTTTGATCCTTAGCCATGCGTATCGAGACCGGCTCAAAGTCTCCTAAAAAGGAAGTACAACAGAGAATTCGTCCGCAGGAACCCACTCCCCCGAGCATTTTGGCTTCGTCACGCACCCCGATTTGACGTAGCTCTATGCGCGTCCGGAAGATTGCTGCCAAGTCCTTCACCAATTCCCTGAAATCAACTCGTCCCTCCGCCGTAAAGGAAAAAATGATCTTATTGCCGTCAAACGTATATTCGACATCAACTAATTTCATTGGTAACTGATGTTCGGAAATTTTCTTTAAACAAATTTGGAAAGCATCTTTTTCCTTAGTTCTGTTCTGCTCCACGAATAGTTCATCCGCTGGGGATGCCTTACGCATGACCTGTTTTAAAGGTAGGACCACTTCCTCGTCTGCAACTTGACGAGAGGGGATGACCAACTCTCCAAATTCAATACCCCTTGCTGTTTCAACAATTACTTTATCAGATGCAGCAAGTTCAAGGTCTCCCGGAGAGAAATAATATATCTTCCCAGCGTGTTTAAAGCGAACGCCTACGACCTCAATCACAGAGAGCCCCTCCTTGTTGGAATAATTCTAAAGCTAACACTTCAATCACAAGTCTCGGATTTACTTGTTGTCGTAATACCTCAGTGGCCTTGCCGATCGCCAAAAGCTCAAAAGGACGAATAGTACCTTTTTGAATCCCTGCTTGAGTCTGTACCGCCATGACCTGTAAATAAAGAACCGCTTGATTCTTATCGATCGGGAAAAGAGAAAATAATTTAAGGAAATCACTTTCTTCTACTGCCGTCCGAAACGTTTCGAGCCAGTCTTGCAGGCTTGGCACACCATGCTCAAGAATGGCCGTCGCCAAATTCTGATTTTTACCACTTAAACGAAAGGCTCGATCTGCGTCTTGTTGATCCACCTCTCCCAATCCCCTTAGCCAAGTTTCTTCAGAAAGATTGGAAAAAAAAACAAGCTGGGCACGGCTCTGGATAGTGGGTAAAATTCCTTCTGCGTTTTCGGCATTTAAAATAATAATGGTCCGCTCCGGCGGTTCTTCAATGACCTTTAACAGAGCATTGGCTGCTGGTAACGTCATGGCCTCCGCATGCTCTATAACAGAAACTTTATAGTTTCCCTCGTAATGCTTGAGATATAACTTTTGCTGCCAGGTCAGGACCTGATCGATACCGATGGTCGTTTTAAGCGGTTTCAACCATAAAAGATCCGGATGGGTTCCGCTGAGAATCTTACGGCAAGCTGAACAACTTTGGCACGGTCCCTCTAAGCTAAGCTGACTACAGTTTAAAATCTGCGCTAAACGGAGAGCCACCTCCCTCTGCTGCAGTGCGCTCCCTCCATGAAACAGCAACAGATGAGCCAGGCGGTTTTCACGTGCTGCCTTCTCCAAAAGTGCTAACGGTAGATTCATTCGTCACACCTCAACAATCCAAATTGTCTGGCTTTCAAAACCGTCCCACCCTTGCCAACGCCCCTCTCCAGCAGTGAGTAGCGTACCCAGAACCTCGCAAGTCATTTGTTCACCCATCACAATGACAGGAATTCCAGGTGGGTAAGGGGAGATCGTTTCTCCAACAATATGACCTAAACTTTCCTTGAGAGGGATTTGACGCTTATGGGCAAAAAAAGCATCCCGCGGGGAAAGCACTTGTTGAGGCAAGGGAGAAATTCTAAACCTTCCGTTTTCTACTTGCTTTTTTGCTTTAGCAGAGCCGATCGTATGAGCGAAATTCGCTAAACTTTCTAACCCCCTAGTGAGCAGTCGAATATCCTCTGACGTGTTCCCAATTCCTAACATAAAAAGAATGTTTTCCTCGTCCCATAACTCCGGTTCGATGCCAAATCCTTCTCGAAGGTACTTCACACAGCGAGGGGCAGGAACACCAATTCCTATTCTGGTATTGATCAGGATTTTTGACCAATCTACTGTGTGAATGCCATACGTTCCGACATCTTTTTGTGAGAGAATACGAAAGCTCTTCCCTACTTTTCGATGCAGAGCTTCGACTTCTTCATGAAGACACTCCCAACGTCCAAAGTCCAGAGCATATTCTCCGGCTCGTTCCAACGAGGCCAGCAGCAAATAACTTGGGCTTGAGGATTGCAAAAGTTCCAGACTTTGTCTTAAACGGAGGCGAGAGACTCTAGACCCTTGAACATGCAACATAGCCGACTGAGTCAAGGCGCTTAAGGTTTTATGAGAACTATGTAAGACAAGGTCTGCACCAAGCTTTAAAGCACTCGGCGGAAAGAGAGGTCCAAGATAGTGTGACCCATGTGCTTGATCGACAAGAATAGGTGTGTCGAACCCCATACGTGTTCTCTCCGCTAATAATTGGTTCAATTCAAAGGCTGTTCCATAATAACTGGGATATGTGACATGGCAGGCAGAGACCGTTTGCCACGGAATCCGTTGCTTGTCCACCTCTAATCCTAACGGAAGATTAAAATCCGGATGAATTGTCGGCATTACATAGTCTGGTTTCAAGCCACTGAGGACCAAGGCCGACATAACGGAACGATGGGAACTTCTCTCCACCATAACACGTTGAGCAGCTCTATTTTCCAACGCGAGAAACATCGCTTGATTTCCAACCGTCCCTCCATTAATCAGAAAAAAAGTTTCCTCCGCTCCGAAAATCTCAGCCGACCGTTTTTGTGCCTCAGCAATTATCCCACTCGGTGAATGAAGCATATCGAGTCCCGGAAGTTCGGTTAAGTCAATACCCCAAAAATCTAAGCCATTAAAAAACTCCTGTCGACCTTTATGGCCCGGAGTATGGAAAGAGCAAAATCCTTGTTTCTGATAATGACTCAATCCCTCTCCAAGATCACCCACCGATGAACCTCCATTAAACCTGATTTGTTCATACGAAACTATAGCTAACACATGGTATTCCATCTATTTTATCATAAGTTAGGAAATATTTCATCCACAATGGCTAATCGAATTAAAATGCATTGCACCTCTTATCCCTTATCGTAGGGGCACAATGCATCGTGCCCTTTCAAAAGAAATCATGCTCTTGCCAAAGAAGTCCTTTGATCAAGAATAGGAATTCATTATATTCCGGAGAGCCTGGTTCCGCCATGAACAGTTCTTGCTGGCAATCCGAACAGAAAAACATTCCCTCAACCCGGAAACCATCATATAACCCATTTCTGGGGACTTGAGCGCAACGATGACATACTGGAAGAACTTTTCCCTCACTCGGATCGCTTTTCTGTCTTTCACCCTTCTCCTCAATCTCTATCAGTCTCTGTGGTTGGGTATTGATCGTCTTAATCATGGTAATATCCCCCCTAGTGCTTCTACTTCTACTCCTATTCTTGCCCCTCTGCAGTTTAATTAGTCGTTACTCTTCTAGTTGATAAACCGGAATTATGAGTCGTAACTACATAGTCCTTCTTGTTTACGTTTTTTGATCACTTTATTTTACTATTCACAACTAAAATGTCGAGAGCGTTGAACTCTCCTAATTGTAAGTCAACATATTGTATTGTTTATCTCCTGATTTGTTACTTTTAATTTCCGGCGCAATTACCATTTTGCCCTGTCAGTGTCCTCCAATTTTTGGTACACGACGCACCTCCCTTCCATATATTATTACGAGGGGAGGCGCTTAAGATGACTGGTAATCAGCCAGCAAGCCTTAGCAGAGAACCAATCAACATGGGGGTAAGAATACTGGCTCCCATCAGTTCTGTGGCTGGCAGTGCCACAGTTTATTTTAGCCAACCCCTCTTAAGTGGAAGTATTTTCTCAGCTTCTGATATTTTAATTGGCTCAGAATTCTTCCTCCGCATTGCCCAACGCCTTTTCTGCCTTGAAAGTTTACCCGTTCTTGACGTACAGACTGGACAAACAGTTCAAATGCCTCTTTCAGAACTTCAAGCATTCTTGCGATGGATAGCTAACAAATCAGACTCCTCCCAAAACCCAAATTCAGTACCTAATGCCACAAATATTCCTAAAACCAATGCAAGTACCATTTTGCACCTTTTACTTTTCATTGACTACCCGCTCCCTTCTTCCAGCGCGAGACTCCCCATAGGATAGGTATCCAAACGGAGGCCAAAGGAAACATGAGATAACCTTCCACGAGGGAAACTTCCCTCAACATATACGGCCCTCTTGTGAACCCAAAAGCGATTCCCAAAAATACGGCACCTACTATGAGTTTCCATTTTAATCCTTTCAAGTTAAAGACAGTTTCGATACCCCAAGACACCATGAAAGAACAAGCAGTTATTTTTATGACCATGGCTCCAAGCCAAACCCCCATAAATAGGGATTCAATCCCAGCGACCGTCCGACTTATTTCTATTGACTTCCCTAAGACAAGTATTCCGTTTCCCAAGCGAATCGTTTCTCTTGGTCCAAAAACAAGAATTTGAATCAAGGCAACCATCATGTTTAGACTACCTACCAAGAACACAGCTCGCCAAACCCCTGTCTTCATTTGACCAAGATCTTGCTTACTGGTGGGTAGAAAAGTAGAGATTCCTGCCAAGAAGAGGATATATATCATCGGAAAGGGCATTACTTTAAGCACCCCAAAAAAAAGCGGTTTTATCCCCTCACTCAAAATGGGTAAAAGTTCTCCTTGCTCTATCTGCGGTATAGCGAGAACAACATTCAGCACCAACGCAATTACAATCACGGGGAGGACAACTTCGGAGAAACGAGCAAACACTTCGATCCCACTCCCTAGCAAGTAGAGAGCGAGTAACAATTCACCCAGATAGAACACCCAAAGGGGCGTTAAAGGCATAACCGTTCTATACATATTTCCCAACATGGCCACTAGCAATCCACCATAGTATCCCGTAATTAAAATATAAATAATACCTATGATTTTCCCTATCCATTTTCCCAAGAGTATTTCTGAAATCTGTAACAAATTCTTATGAGGATACTGTAGCAGAAGTGAAAGTACCATTAGACCGTAGGGAATTCCCACAGCGAATCCTGGCAAGACGGTCATCCAACCATCCCTCCCACTAGCCACGGTAACTCCCGAGGCAATGAGCACAAACGTTCCACCCATGAGTACGGCAGACCCTAAGGTCATGAATTGATGCGGCGAGATTTTTTCCATCGTTACCCTTTCCCTTTCCCGCCTGATTGGGGTTCCTCAACGTCAAGAAGTTGAGGACGTCGTTTTAACGCCCACCAGGGTGCTCGGACAAACGTATCTTGCAAGAGAGCCCGTATACGCAAAGGAGCAATCGGACTTAAGTAAGGCACACCGAAGGAACGAAGGCCAAGGAGGTGGATTGTGAGCATATAAAGACCTACTGAGATCCCGAAGAAGCCAAGCGTACCCGCCAAAAGCATAAATGGGAATCGTATAATCCGAACCGCAAGACCTAAATCGAAGGTCGGAATGGCATAACTCGCTATTGCGGTTAATCCAATGACTATGACCATCAAGGGACTGACCAGGCTGGCCTTCACCGCCGCATCGCCGATGACCAAAGCCCCTACAATGCCAATCGTCGATCCTATAGGTTTAGGCAAGCGAAGCCCTGCTTCTTGTAATATTTCTAAAACAACCGTCATAACTAAAGCCTCTAGAAGGGCTGGAAAAGGCACACCTTGCTGGCCTGCCGATATGCTCATCAGGAGATCCGTCGGTATAATTTCTTGATGAACCGTCGTTACTGCTATATATATGCTAGGAGCCAACAAAGCTAAAAAAAATCCTAAATACCGAATAAAGCGACCAAGGATTGCAACCATAGCCCGTTGGTAATAGTCTTCATTCACATTTAAAAACTGCGTCAAGGTTGCCGGTACCGAAAGTACGATGGGCGTTCCGTCCACAATAATGCCTACTTTCCCTTCCAGAAGCTTTCCCGCCAGGACATCAGGGCGCTCCGTAAAGGCGATTTGAGGAAAGGGCGAATAGGGATTATCCTCAATCATTTCCTCGATATATCCATTTCCTAGCATACTATCCATCCTAATGGTGCCCAGCCTCCTGAAAACCTCGGCGACGATTTCTGGTCTTGCAATTTTGTCGATATAGGTAACGACAACATCCGTATTCGTAAGGTTACCAAGTTTTAAAGAAATAATCCTCAATGAGGGATGTTTGATCTTGCGCCGCAAGAGCGAAGTATTAATTCGAAGCGTTTCCGAAAATCCCTCACGTGGCCCTTTGACGATCGACTCCGTGATCGGTTCAGCAACGCCACGATTAGCCCATCCTCTGGCCCCAAAAACGAGTGCCTCTTTAGACTCACCGAAGAAAATAACCGCATCACCGGACAAAATCGCATCGAGGGCTTCTCCCATTTTAGATATCTTTTTTAATTCAAGACCTGGAAGTATACTTTGGAGGGTTTTATCCAAAACATTTGCTATGGTCAGTTGGGCCATTTCCGGATGCCCCGCCAAGTCCACCATGAGTGGCTTTAAGATAAACTGATCCAACTGATTTTTGTCAACCATCCCATCAATAGCCGCTAA
>JARLHU010000038.1 GCA_031292095.1 Desulfosporosinus sp. | reverse complement strand
ACGAGAAGGTAGAGGAGAAACTATCTCGATTGGGCGCAGATATTGTTCGCGAGGAGTAGTGGGAGGAAATAAAGAAAACTTGGCTGGCGCCCGAAGACACTGTCTTCGCACGTGTTAGTCATTCTGTCAGCCTTAGCGAAGGCGACTGCCTAGTTGCTCTTATGCTTAGAAAGTATATAACGGAAGTTTATACTTTCTGCCCTGAAATAAGATGTTATTTCATTCATCAGTGGTGCCGCGCAGCGGCATGGGGGTCTGATAGTACAAAAAAGACCAAGGAATAGACTAATCTATTCCTTGGTCTTTTTGTATTTTTTTCAGCCATATTCTATATATCTTCTGCATAGATTTAAGCAAAAGCATGTACCGCAGGAGGATTTAATGAAAAAAGAATGGGTATGGCTCGTTGTGTTATCACTTTGCGTTGTTTTAGTAATTCCATGGAGCATTTTGCGTTGGCAAAAAGAAAAAGTTAAACCGGCCGATGTACAAATTCGAGTTTTGATGCCTAATGGAGGAGTCGTTAACTTAGCACTGGAAGACTATCTCTTGGGGGTTGTAGCAGCAGAGATGCCGGCAGAATTTGAGGTAGAAGCCCTCAAGGCTCAAGCTATTGCAGCCCGCACCTTTGCAGCAAGGCGATTAAGTCAAAAAAACTCTTCGGACGGTGGATATGATGTAGATACCACAGTGCAAACCCAGGCTTGGTTGTCTGATACACAAATGAGGGCGAAGTGGGGCTGGTTTAATTACATCCGTTATCGAGGCAAATTGCAAAAGGCTGTGCTCGGAACGCGCGGAATGGTCCTCGTGGCTGACGGAGAATATATTGAGGCTTTTTACCATAGTAGTAGCGGAAGAAAGGTGACCGAACGATCAGAGGAGGTGTGGAGCTCACCTCGTCCTTATTTGCAAAATGTCAGCTCAGGGGAAGATAATCCACAACGCTATGTTAAGAGCATAAGTTATACGCCAGAAGAACTCTTCAAGAAATTAGGAACCAAAGAATCCCCGCACTCTTTAACATCGAGGGATTTTCAAGTATTAGAACGAACCGCGGCAGGAAGAGCTAAAAGTGTACGAGTCCTTGGTAAAGTGTATTTAGCGACGCAACTCCGAACCCTGCTAGGACTTCCCTCGACGGATATTGAATGGGTTATTCAACCTGAGCGCCTCACCATAACGACCTACGGTAATGGGCATGCTGTGGGAATGTCGCAATGGGGAGCCAATGATTTGGCCATGAAAAATAATAAGGTAGAAGAAATTTTGGCCCATTATTATCCGGGCACAAAGCTGATGGTGTTAGGGTATAAGTAATAAGGCATATGAAAGAAAATAACAAGTCAAAGATGCCTTGGATATTTTGCGTCAGACAAGGAGGTATGTTTACCTCATAGTGGGGCTATTAGGTAAACATACCGACGCAGTATGACACGAAATAGACTGTCATACTGACTGGTTATTTTCTTGAATGTGCCTAAGGCATATGAAAGAAAATAACAAGCGTGTTTTAATGTATTGATGCTTAAAAACATAACACATAATTTACCAAATGGGGACATCCTTTTATGGATGTCTTTTTTAATGGAGTATGCATATAAATGTAATATGCTTGTGGACGAAGGAGGGCTCTGTGTGCAAGAATATATCCGCAAACGGGTGCTCGATATTGGAACTTACATATTGGAATCGAGTGCGACTGTGAGGCAAACGGCAGATGTTTTCGGCGTATCTAAATCGACAGTGCATAAAGATGTAACTGAACGACTACCGTTGGTAAATGAGAAACTGTCCATGGAAGTAAAGCATATACTGGAGACTAACAAAGCGGAACGACATATTCGGGGGGGCGAAGCGACAAGGAAAAAATACCAGGAAAACTAAAACAAAGATTAACCGGGATGTTTGCTCAAATTATGTAGGTAAGGGCATAAAAAAATCGAAAAAGACAAAGGTATTAGCAAATTTATCACGAATGACTTTTAGTAATAAACTATTCATAGCAAATCTCCCGTGAGGGAGATTGTGCTATTTGTTTATATAAAGATATTGCAATGGACAAGCTACTGATGATGAAAGGGGTATCTCCGCCAATGTTTGGAATAGATTTGGGAATAGATTTGGGAACAGCCAGTGTCTTGGTTTATGCTAAAGGAAAAGGGATCGTATTACATGAACCTTCAGTAATTGCCATTGACCGGAATACGAGTAAACGAATTGCTGTAGGAGAAGAAGCACGGTTAATGATCGGCAGAACACCGGGCAATATTGTCGCAGTGCGACCGATGCGCGATGGGGTGATCGCAGATTATCTGACGACAGAACTCATGCTGAAATATTTTCTGGAGAAAGCAGGCGCCAAGCGCTGGCCTTTTTTTAGAACGCGCGTTGTAGTTTGCATTCCATCAGGAGTTACAGAAGTGGAACAACGGGCGGTTAAACAGGCGGCATACCAAGCAGGAGCCAAGGATGTAAAAGTGGTTGAAGAGCCGTACGCTGCAGCTTTAGGGGCTGGACTAGATATTTCTGGTCCAACCGGAAGCATGGTCGTGGATATTGGTGGAGGTACGACGGATATTGCGGTGCTTTCGCTCAATGGCATAGTGACGAAATGTAGCCTTCGGGTCGGTGGAGATAAATTTGACGAAGCTATTAGTCGGTATATTCGCCGTGAGCATAACCTCATGATTGGAGAACGTACCGCTGAAGAAATTAAAATGGCTGTTGGTTCAGCGATACCGGAGGGTCGTCCAGCCGCGATCTATGATGTTCGGGGACGGAATTTAATTACTGGTTTGCCCAAAACAGTTAAGGTGAATTCCCAAGAATGTTTTGTTGCCCTTGAGGAATCCATTGAAGCGATTGTTGCCGGAGTTAAAGAAGTTTTAGAACGTACCCCTCCGGAATTATCCTCTGATATATTCGACAAAGGAATTATTATGACAGGGGGAGGTTCCTTAATGTACGGCTTTGATCAGCGTTTGTCCCGCGAGACGGGATTGCCAGTCAGTATAGCTGATGATCCGATATGCTGCGTAGCCTTAGGAACCGGCAAGGTGTTAAATGAATGTTTTTAAAAGCAGAGAGGGTTAATATTCTAGGGATTACTGTAGATGCCTATTCCATGCAAGAGACGGTGGAACAGATTCGTCAGGCGGTAGAAGGTCAAGTCCCGATACGTGTGGTCACCGCTAATCCGGAAATGATCTATGCATCAGATCGAGATCAGCGGCTCAAGAAACTTATTAATTCCGCGGAGGTAGTAACAGCGGATGGGATTGGGGTGGTTTGGGCTGCTCGGCGGCTAGGTACTCCAATACGGGAACGGGTTACAGGGATTGATTTAATACAGGCAGTCTTCCCTGTAGCCGCTACGAGAAAATGGCGGCTTTTCTTTCTGGGGGGGAACCCAGGTGTGGCTGAACTGGCTGCAAATCAGGTTGTCAGTAAACACCCTGGAATTGTTTGGGACACGGGGAATGGTTACTTTAGCTCAGAAGAAGAACCTCAGGTGCTAGAAAAAATCCGCCGTTTTCAACCCGACATCCTGCTCGTCGGACTGGGGGCTCCTCGCCAGGAATATTGGATAGCTGAGCATCCTGGATTGGCATACGTGAGCGTTGGAGTAGGCGGGAGTTTTGATGCGCTGGCGGGGGTTGTAATCCGCGCTCCAAAGCGCATCCAAGAACTACATGTGGAATGGCTCTATCGCTTGTGGAAAGAGCCCCGGCGTTGGCAACGCCAATCAGTTTTACCACGTTTTGTTTTGAAGGTACTTTGGCAGAGATTACGTCGGCAGACCCCCTAAGCACGCGAAGCCTGATTGTATTGAGAAATCTAAGTGGAGGCTTTGAAAAACGTCGGTTGATCGCTTAGGTTCGTGGTTCGTGAGTAGACCGATCTAGTAAGCGGGTGTATACTTGTTCTGTTTCGCTAACCATGTTTTCTATTGAAAACAAAGGCCAACGGGCTTGTCCGGAACGAACAAGAGATTTTGCCAAGTTCGGATTTTCGATTATCGATGCACACGCTTCGGCAAACCCTGTCACATCGCCAGGGGGGACAAGTAGTCCATCTTTTCCAGCGCGGACGACCTCCGGAATTCCTCCGATAGCACTGGCGACGATCGGAACCTCAGCTTGCATTGTCTCGAGAAGGACTAACCCCATTCCTTCGCTGATCGAGGGTAAGACGAAAAGGTCCATGGCGGGAAGGGCCTTAAAAGCGTGGGGAAGGTAACCCGTCAAGGTGTAGGGAAGCAGGTTAAGTCGAAGTTCGGATTCCAAGTCCTGGCGAAGGGGACCGTCACCAATGAGCAAAAGGTGAAGGTCCGGGAATTTTAAGTGCAGTTGGATTGCGGCCTTGATCAAATAAATCTGTCCCTTGGTGGGATGAAGGCGGCCAATCGTTCCAATCACGAAGGAGTTGGTAGGAATTCCCCATTGTTTGCGGAACTGGTGGCGAGCCTGAGACGGATCGTCGAACGTATGAGGGGATTGGCCGTTATAAATGGTCTCAATGTTCCGACCGCCTCTCAAAGCGACCTCTTGCGCTAAATAGTTAGATACGGTAATAATCCCAGACGTTAAGGGGAGGGTGAGGCGGTCTAGTCCTAAAGCTAGACGAGCAGACCAGGGAGAAAGATAATCATGGGCAAGGGAGCTATGAACGGTCGATAAACAAGGGAGACCCAGCCACTTAGCGCTAAGGCGGCCCAGGAGATTTGCTCTGGAACCATGGGTGTGAATAAGGTTTATTCCTTTTTGCCGGGCCCAGTGAGTGAGGCTAGGTAGAGGAGAAAGGTCCAGGGGGAAGCACATTGGGAAGGTACGGGTTGGGATATTGGTTTCGCGGGCAAGGGCCGCCAAGGGCCCGTGGGTCAGGCAGGCAAGATGTGGATAGAAACAAGATCGGTCTAAATTATTCAGAAGGGATAACACATGTTGCTCAGCCCCGCCAATTTCTCCTCCACCTATAATATGTAAAATCCTGTAGGTTTTCACGCCCTTGTCATCTTCCCTTCAGCCTCAAACTTAGTTATACTAGTTATCAGTAGTAAAATAATTACTTATATCATAAGCCAAACTGAATCATATCCGCAACTAATTAGCGAGGCGCGAAATGCGATATTTGACTTTCGAGCTCGTGCACAGGGCATCGAACATAAGGAGGAGTTTTAGTGCTACAAAGCGAAGAGATCCAACAGATCATTCCTCATCGTTATCCCTTTCTGCTGGTAGATCGCATCATAGAACTAGAGGAAGGGAAAAGGGCGGTCGGAATTAAGAACGTAAGCAGCAACGAACCGTACTTTCAAGGCCATTTTCCAGGGCATCCTATTATGCCTGGGGTTCTGATTATGGAGGCGCTGGCACAAGTCGGGACCGTGCTCATCCTTAGGATGCCGGAATATCACGACTGCTTAGCGTTGTTTGCCGGTTTAGATGACGTCAAGTTTAAGAGGCAAGTCATTCCCGGAGATCAGCTGCGTTTGGAAATGGAACTTGTGAGGTTGCGAAAATCGTTTGGCGTCGCCCAAGGTAAAGCGTATGTCGGGGAAGAGTTGGCTGCGGAAGGCATTATTAAATTTTTCTTAGAGAAGAAGACATCTACCCAGTAATCAGGATAACTTTACAACAAGTCAGCAGAGCTAGGAGCAACACAGGCCTCCTGGCTCTTTTTTACGCACTTAGCTTTAGGAGCGGTGCTTTAAGACAACTCACACAACTCTAAACCAGAACATAAGTTGTGTCAGGGGGCGAGTTTATGACGGTTTTATTGGGTGTTGTGATGATTTTAGGTATTCTATTATGGAGAACTGATTCACGTTTGGAATGGAGTATTCCGCTTAAATGGCAGGCTCTGATTAAAGCGCGAAAGGAAAGGCTCGCTAATAACACACATACGTTGAAATATATTTGGCACCTAGGGTCAGAATACAGTGAGCTGGAGAAGCAATTTTGGCATCTTAAATGGGCCTTGCCCAGGTTGCAGAAGAAATATCGGGTCCCGCTCTGGATCGAAGTCAGCGTTCAGCAAAGTGAGGACCATGGACAGAAAGGGACCTACATATCCTGTCTTCAGCGTCGGTTCCCGGAAATTGAGATTCAGCAGTGTCCGCTTTACGGAGGTAGTCGCGAGGAAGGGAAATTATAACCTTGCCGAGTAGAGTAATCATGAAGAGAGGGGTATTTATGAACTTTTTTCTGACGTTTGATAAAAACGGAAACGTCAGTTTTTCTCCGTTTCGAGAGAGGGACAAGCTGAATTCCAGTGTTATCAGCTGTCTTGGTACACCCCTCTCTTTGGCAAATATTCAGGTTGTTCAGGAGCGGTTGCAGCGGCAAGACCCCTTTGCTTTCTGGCGCAAAGGGTCTAAACAGAAGGATACTAAACTTGAAATCCTTAAAATAATTAAAGCCCTCGGCTGGGACGCGCAGGACCTAACTTGGGAGGACGTCAGTCCGACGTCAGAGATTGATCAAAGTCGAGTGGATGAGGAGAGAGATAATGAGGTCAGGAAGGCCTTCAATCGGTTGGTATTAGGAAGGCAACTATCGTGCGGTGATCTTCGTGGTCTCGCCAGAGAACTTAAAATCAAAGATGAGGAAATTACAAAACTAGCTCATTGCAGCGTGGAGCAGGGTAGTGCGCAGTGGGTTCCCGCCGTAAGGCACAACGGTAGTGGTTGGCAGTGTCAACGTTGTGGGGAAAAGGATGTGGAAGAGTGGCCCAGTCTTTGCGGAATGGCCGCCACTTGTCGAAGTTGTGAAAGTATCGGGTCCAGCAGTTCTTTGGATGTACTTTATCGTGATCAGCGCTCACTCATGGACGGTCCTTCTGAAGTTCTATTTCGGCCACACTGGACCTTAACAGAGGCACAACGTTTAGCCAGCGAACAAGTAGCTGGATTTATCAGAGACGCCCCTGAAGAAACGGCTCTTCTCTGGGCCGCGTGTGGAGCAGGTAAAACTGAGGTGTGTTTCCCGTCTGCCGCTTGGGCTTTAGAGCAAGGGAAATCTGTGCTTTTTGCCGCGCCACGTCAAGATGTTATTAATGACGTGGCACCGAGGCTTCGACGGGACTTTCCAGATTATCCGTTGCAAGTGTTGACCGGGACAAGCTTGGTCAAATTTCAAAGTGGAGGAATGGTGTTAGCGACCACACACCAAGTCTTAAGATTCTGGTGTGCTTTTGATGTGGTGTTTATGGATGAGATGGATGCCTTTCCCTATCATGGAAGCCGAGCTTTGGCATGGGGATTGAAGCATGCTCTGCGTCGAAATGGAAAAATACTCTACTTAACAGCAACCCCCTCACCTGAAGGCTTAAAGGGAGTTCAAAAAGGTAAGATACGGCTTATTCGACTTCCGGCACGGCACCATCGGACTGCTTTGCCAGTCCCGATTTGGGAAAGATCTCGTCATTCGCTAGAGCCTAACGGGAGCACAGGTGTTTGGGTAGCTCAGCTCGAAACTTTAAGGGGACAGGGATCGGTTTTGGTATTCGTCCCCAAGATCTCTTGGGTCGATCCGTGGATCAAATGCTTGCAGCGACGTTTTCCAGATTGGTGCGTTGATGGCAGCTACAGTTCTGATCCGGGGCGCTCCACTAAGATTGAGCGGTTGCGTCAGGGTAAATATGATCTATTTGTAAGTACGACAATCCTGGAGCGCGGAATCACGTTATCGGGGATACAAGTAGTGGTTCTCGCTGCCGATCATCCTGTTTTTGATGAACGTGCGTTGGTGCAAATGGCTGGAAGGGTGGGGCGAACTCGAGAAAGTCCAGCAGGTTCGGTTCTTTTTGTGTCGACGCGAATGACGCTGGCCATGCAGACGGCGGTCCAGTGGATCGAGGAACAAAATAGACTTGCTCTGGAATTAGGACTCATTGAGACATAAGACCTTGATTCCCGTGAAAAATTATACCTACATTAATAAACCCTGATTTTACAGGCATTTTGGTGTTTTTGTAGGTATAAAAATATACCTACAAATTGAATTACGAATCATTATTTTTGTGACTATTCAGGTACTCAGTTAATCAACCACAGATTACACAGATTAACACAGAATAAATACATTTTGGCTCTAAACTACAAATCGCTTATAACTCAATTGAAGATCGCCAAAGTTGATTAAAAGGCCTCGTTTTAACCCTGTGGCTTTCAGATCATTTATAATTTGTGCCTCTTCATTGACTCCCATCTTCTAATCGTTCTTAATCTGTGTAATCTGTGTAATCTGTGGTTCCCCGTTCAGAATTCCCCAAGGCGTATTTACAGTGTTTTTCCTTGTAGGTATAAAAAAATGCGGGATTTTAGGTT
>JARLHU010000037.1 GCA_031292095.1 Desulfosporosinus sp. | reverse complement strand
TCAACATTGCGGGAGGCGGCAGATAAAGACTATGCATTAAAGGTTCTTTCGGATGCATGTCTTGATCTCGATCCTGAGGTTCACCGCGTTCTCACCGAGAAGGTGTTTCCACGTCAGGCCGATGTACTTACTGTCAACGCTTGGATCGACACCTTGGAGTAAAAAAACAAAAGAAAGGTTTATATTCATGCCAATTTGGAAAAGAAATCTATTCGTTTGCTGGTTTGGAATGTTTGTCTCAGGCATAGGAATGAGTCAGATTGCCCCAGTATTGCCGCTTTATATACAGCATCTTGGAGTTCATAATACATCTTCAATTGCACAACTCTCGGGAATTGCTTTTGGAGTTACCTATATAATTTCTGCGATTTTCTCACCTATTTGGGGGCATTTTGCTGACAAATTTGGACGAAAACCAATGATTTTGCGGGCAAGCCTTGGTATGGCGCTAGTTATAGGTTGCATGGGTTTTGCGCCGAATGTATATGTACTGATCGGATTAAGATTATTGCAAGGTGCTATCACAGGTTTTGGCACAGCTTGTACTACCTTGATTGCAACCCAGACGGAAAAGAAACACGCAGGATACGCTTTAGGGACACTTTCAACAGGAAGTATTGCCGGTTCTTTGCTAGGTCCAATTATTGGTGGTTTTATCGAAGAGAACCTTGGTTTTCAACCTGTATTTTTCATAACAGGTGCATTAATGATGGTTGCATTTATTCTAACCGCTTTACTTGTCAAGGAATCGTTTACCCCCCAGGATAAAAAGACGGTTAGTATCAAGGAGCAATGGAAGAGTGTTCCTGAAAAGGGTTTGACTATTATCTTACTTGTGACCTTTTTTGTATTAACGTTTGGACTGTATTCTATAGAACCCATTGTAACCGTATATGTTGCCCAATTAACCAAAGATACCAGTCATGTCGCTCTGGTGGCCGGATTGGCATTCTCAGCCTCAGGGCTGGCAAATATAATTGCTGCTCCAAGACTGGGGAAACTTTCTGATAAAATAGGAGCGCATAAAGTCATGTTAGTCGCACTTGTCGTTGCAGGAATCATTTATATACCGCAAGCCTTTGTGAAAAATCCATGGCAATTGATGGGACTTCGTTTTTTATTAGGATTAACGATCGGAGGGCTAAATCCTTCTATTAATACCCTTGTTAAGAAAATTACACCAGATTCTCTTGTAGGTAGTGTTTTTGGTTTTACCATGTCGGCAGGGTATTTAGGCGTATTTGGAGGTGCTGTTTTAGGCGGGCAAGTGGCCGCCTACTTGGGTATTCGATATGTCTTTTTTGTTACCAGTGCCTTGTTGTTGATCAATTCTGTCTGGGTGTATTTTAAAGTATATAAAAAACTAGAAGTTGGAGGGAATAGGAAATGAACATCAAATGGTGTGGCCAATCTTGTTTTACTATTATATCCGACAACGGATCAAGGATTGTGATTGACCCGTTCGACAAGAAGATTGGTTATCCTTTGCCGAATCTTGAGGCAGACATAGTTACTACCAGTCACAATCACTCAGACCATAACAACGTCTCAATATTGCGAAGAAAATTTAAGCATCTAGACAAACCTGGTCAATATCTTGAAAGTGGTATTGTCATTTCTGGCATATCAACGTTTCACGATAATAAGGGTGGTACTTTTAGAGGAAAGAACATTGTGTTTAAGTACACGATAGATGACATAAACGTTTGCCATTGCGGTGATTTAGGTCATAAATTTTCACCCAAGCAACTCGAACAGATTGGGAGTGTAGACATTTTGCTATTACCGGTAGGAGGACTTGCTACCATCAACGCCTTGGCTGCAGTTGAAGTAATGGAACAGTTAAAACCTGTTATTACAATCCCAATGCACTATAGAACCAAGGCTCTAGGGCTGTTAGGTTATCTATTTAGCCCAGTTGAAAAGTTCTTGTCATTGTCGACTAAAACAACAATGACACTCAAAAATCTAAGCCTAACAAAAGAAGACCTGGAAACATACAGGGGGATAGTAGTTTTGGATTACATGGCTTAAGACGGTAAATGGACGAAGAAATAAATGAAAGCGATCGGATCCTACAGAATTTCTACATACCCTTCCGTTCCGTTCACCCGAATTCTTTGCCCATCTTTAATCAACTTGGTAGCGTTTTCCACACCTACTACTGCAGGTAAACCGTATTCCCGGGCAATGACGGCACCATGGGTCATCTGCCCGCCCACTTCCGTCACCAGACCTTTGATGGATACAAACACCGGTGTCCAGCTGGGGTCGGTAAATGCAGTGACCAAAATATCGCCTTGCTCTATGTCGGCATCCTCCATTCTTAAAATGACCCGTGCCCGGCCTTCGATGGTTCCGGAGGAAACGGGTACGCCCGGCAGAGCACCTTTCGGGATGTTACCGGTATCGTATTCACCGGATATAACCTCGCCCTCGGACGTCATTACCCGCGGTGGCGTCAGTTTCTCATAGACCTCATATTTCTCTTTTCGCTTCGCTATGACGCCGTAATCCACCCGGTTGGTACGAGCAGCCTCCCGCAGCTCTTCAAAAGACAGATAGTAGATGTCCTCCTGCTCGCGGATAACTCCCTTTTGCACGAGCAGAGCGGCCTCCTTGAGCACGGCCTGCTTGATGATCCAGTAACGCCAGATCATCAAGTACTTCGGATATTCATGATGGCCGGTGAAATTGCGCAAAACGCTGATCATCCTCCTTGTCTTTTTGGCCTTTTGTTTTCCACCGGGCAGCTGTTCCAAACGGTTTAGGAGATCCTGTTCCTTCTGTTTTGCTTCCAGCAGGCCCCGCTCAAATATGGCGTTATGAGCATTCGGCTCAAAATTCTTGATATTGCTGAGAATTGTGGGGACGAGGGCGGTCGGCTGTTCGTTGAACCGGGGCCTGGTGATATCAATCTCTCCGGAGCAGCGCATGCCGTATTTTTCATGATACGCCTGTATGGTTTTGCTGACAGCATTGCCACCTTCCAACTTGGCCAAGTCCTCAAAAAAAGTCTCATTATTGGCGTGTTGAAAATACTCCATCACTGCCGGATATTGCCGGACGACGTCTGCTACATCCAATAGCGCCAGCCCCATTTCAGATGTGACATTGTTAGCTACCGATTGGGAAAGCGAATCTGCCGCGCTCTTTTCGCCCAGCCATTTTTCCATTTTCTTATTAATCCAACTCACTGCATATATCCCGACAAAAACCGTTCCAATGCTTTCTGACATAGCTTCTTTTATTTGCTTATGAGCTTCTATAATGAAGGCAAACAGTTCGTCTCCGGACAGGTTTGCAATCCTTTGCTGCAGATCTCTAATAGACGCCTCATTCCGAGACGTTAGAGTTTGTACGATGGATGCATCGTTACTGCGATATATCTTGATAAACTGAATGGGCAGCGCCCATGAGAAATACCCTGCCATACTGAAGGCTTTTTTACCGCGCGACAATGATTTCATAAAGGCTTTTCGCTTTATAATGCTCTTGATCGCGTTATGCATGAGAGGGTCCATTTTGTCCGCAGCCATGAGTACGATCTTTTGTCCCGTGGGAGAAGCCAAATCGTTCGCGATATCGAAGAACAACCTTCCGCCGACTTGAATCAGGGGAAACTCGTCAGACAATAGCTGAAAAAAGGATAACCCCAATGGTTTCATGGCATCGGTCATCATCTGTTGATGGCTGAAAGACATATACACGTGGTTTTTCCCATCCTGCACGTCCGGTATGGGATATAGGGTGGTGATGGGACGGCTCTGGACGATGAATATGAAAGGGGACACACCTCCATTGGGAGACTCGTCTCCGGAGTCGGAGGAATGTCCCCAACTTATGCACCATTCGATATCCTGCGGACGGCCAAAATAGACCTCAATCGTTCTGCCCAGGCGTTCAAGCTGTAAAATCTGTTCGTCTGTCAGCGTCTGCATATTCTGACGTTCGGACTCGATCCGCTTCTCCTCCGTTCCTCCTTCTTTTAAGGCATAGATAGCCAGCTTCTTAGTGGATATCTTCTTATCAACGATTCTGCCGTCACGCACCTTATAGTTATCTGCGTTTACCAGACCGGAGACCAGGGCTTCACCGAGACCAAAGCTTGCATCGATGGATGAAACCTTCCTGTTGGAAGTGATGGGGTCGGCAGTGAACATGATTCCCGCCGCCTCCGGGAAAACCATCTTCATGATGACGACGGATAGATGGACCTTACGGTGATCGAAACCGTTTTGGATGCGGTAGGTCACGGCCCGGTCGGTAAACAGCGAGGCCCAGCATTTGCTGATATGTCTCAAGATAGCTTCCTTTCCGATAATGTTCAGATATGTATCCTGTTGGCCCGCAAAGGAGGCTGTCGGAAGATCCTCCGCCGTGGCACTGGACCGCACGGCATAGGCATCTTTATCCCCCAGTTTCGTCAGATGACGCGTTACCTCTTCAGCGATCTCTGCCGTGATAGACGTCCCTTCGATCGCGCGTCGGATCTTTCCGCTGATTTCACTGACACTTTCCCTGTCCTCCGCTTTTACATAAGAGAGCTGCTCTAAAAACTCAGGTAACTCCGGCGTTTGCTCGATTGTCTTTTTATATGCTTCCGTCGTGACGCAAAAGCCCTCCGGTACTCTTATCCCCTCAATCCTGGATAGTTCCCCCAGGTTGGCGCCTTTGCCTCCGACCATCGCAAGTTTAGTTCTATCGATTTCCTGAAAACCAAGTACATATGAATTCATACATATTCTCCTTGTATATTTATTTCGAATGTCAAACCGATCTGGAAATCATATCTGTCAATCCTTAGACACTGCAACCCCGTCCTTGATAATTTTGATAGCATCGTCCAGGTTCTTTAAATATCTTTCATTGTCTGATCCGTTCCTGAAATACTCATTTAAACTGAATGTGGACATCATATTTATAACAAGTTCGGAATCAACTTCCGGTTTGATAAGACCACGCTCTTTATCACGCTCAACCATTTTTACAAACTTTTCAGTGGATGTGGATGATTTACGGATTTTCATAATAAATTCACTGTTATCCAACTGCATCAGCATCGCTGCCTCGATATATCCTGGTTTTGCTTTTCCTCGTTCAAGAAATTCTCTGGTTGTATGCATAATTACTTCAAAAACGTCTGCTTCCGGATCTATTTCTATTACGTGGTTGAATACTTCTATCTTTTCTTTTGAAGCTACTTCTATCATATAGAGATAGAGGTCTTCTTTACTATCAAAATACTGATAGAAACTGCCCTTAGGTATACCTGCATTCTTAATGATCTGGTTAAGGGATGCTTGGCTGAAAGTTCGGATTGAGAACTCCTGCAAGGCAGCGTCGAATATTCGACCTTTCTTTTCATCACTTAAATTGTAAAAGGTACTTTTGGGCATAGCCTTCGTCCTCCTTTAGCGAATGGGCAGTCATACTATTTATAAAGAAATTTACTCCTCTATTTGTGACTGGGTGGTCATGTAATAATTTCATTATATGACTACCTAGTCACATCGTCAAGCTATAGTATTCAATTATTTACAATTCAATAAACAATAGCCCCAACATCCTTATTAATAGAATGCAGGGGCTATTATTGTCTGAGTAGTAACTAAAAAAGAAGAAGAGAACCTTAAAATCAAATTATAATCTCTAGCTCTTGAACTCAAACAAAGTATATTTCCATTTTATTAAGCTACCGTTTGAACTACGGCACCTTTTCGTGCTTGTATCCAAGCACATAGATCACGAGTATGAAAAACCATCCACAGCAAAGAAGAGTCATATCAGCTTGAACTAGCTCGCTCCACTATTTTCTTCTGTGTCAGAGCGAAATATTGAAGGCCGGCTACGACAATCAACACAACTCCCGCCTCATAAATACTAGAATAGCCTGCAACACTCGCTACAATACCAAACGCATACGAACCCATCGCCATTCCGCCATCCATGGAATTAAAGAATAAAGAGTTTGCTGTTACAACCCGATGCCGCTCAACTGAATTAATGGTCTGTGCTTGAAATAATGGCGTGAGAGAACCATAGCCAAGACCAATAACTGCTCCAGCGATCAACAAAATTGCACTGGTGTGTGCTTGGCTCAGCAAAAACATCCCAACCGCAAAAAGGATTAGACTAGGATAAACAATTACTTTTGTGCCAAATTGGTCCGACCAACGTCCGGTAAATGGACGAGAAATCAGAATA
>JARLHU010000036.1 GCA_031292095.1 Desulfosporosinus sp. | reverse complement strand
TACTGCCGATAATGTTTTAGAACCATAGATTCCGTCTAACTTGCCGACAGAATATCCTAAATGGGACAATTCGCCTTGAAGTGTCAGGACGGCAGCACCCCTTGAGCCCAATTTCATCATGGTTGCAGCCTGGGCTACCGGAGCAAAAGCCATACTGCCCATGAGTACCAATGTTCCGATAACCAATAGTTTGCGCCGTGTCCAAATTGTGTTACTTGAAATTGTGCATTTTTTCATTTGTTTCGCTCCTTAATTTTTGAAATATAGTCATGTACGATTAGCACTCTGTAATCGGGACAAGCTATGTGTTAATTCTAACATCTAAAAACTTATAGAAAAAGTATAGGTTGTTGGTCGATAACCCATTTATATCCAGGTAAAATCGCAGACATAAGGACTAAAAAAGGTTGGGCTAATTGCTCAGCTAATGGTGCGCCCGGAAAGGGCGTTGTCTAATAGGCGAAACAACTTATAGTTGAAGCTAGAAATAGGTGTAACATAACCATAGAAAGCCGCCTGTTTGAAATTCAGGCGGCTTAGCTGAGATGTTACTGACATAATTTACTGCTGCATTGTTTTTTCCAACTCCTGTAGAACGCGTTCGTGCATTTTTTTGTAGACGACCTGAAAATTGAACAAGTCGCTTCTCCTCCTCAACCTGCTCCCGTGAGCAATCCGTCGACAGAGGTGGCAAGTTAAGATGAAAGATGTATGTGTGTTCAGTTAATCTGAACTAGAACTGGTTATGGAACACAGTGGTCATTACAAGTTGTTGACGAATTAACAAATATAATGTACCCTTCAAGGAGCCGTCAGAAAATAAGAGACTTATCAATTACGATGCCATAAAGAGCTTGGACCGGGGGTTTTAAAGTATGGAAGATAAAAAAATACGTTCGGAAATATTATCACCTAAACTCCCTAAGGAGTTAGATATGATTTCAATTTTCGATAAGAGTATCCAATCAGAAGATTCGTTTACTTTGGGGATTATTAGTAACGGCTTGGTTGAGAAACAAACTGCTAATCATGTATCATTTAAGAAAGTTATTTTTAAAAACGTAATCTTTAATAAAATGTCATTTAAGTACCTCGATTTAATGGATGTTAGGTTTGAAAACTGTGATTTATCTAATATGGATTTAAGTGAGTCTGTCCTTCATAAAGTAGAGATGGTCAACTGTAAAATGGTCGGAACGAATATGAGTGAATCTGCTTTGCGGAATGTACTGTTTGATAACTGTAATGGAAGTTATGCTTTATTTCGTTTTTTGGATTGCAAACAAGTCGAATTTAATAATAGTTCGTTATGCAGTGCTGATTTTTACAAGGCTAAGTTTTTAAAAGTAGGGTTTAACAATTCTAATTTACAACAAACTGGAATGTCAGGAGCAAAGCTAAAAGGAATTGATTTAAGTAGTTGTAAATTAGATGGATTAGGGGTAACAGTCGATGACTTAGATGGATGCATTGTTTCTCCGGAACAAGTAATATCTTTCTCAAATCTTTTAGGGCTTATAATTAAGAAGTAGTTAGTAATTTCGTGAGATAAAAGGAGGGGATTCGATAGATGCTTAAAGAAGGCTGGGTGATTTTCACTTGTGTTAGCGGCCATACTTTTGCCATAAACCCTGAATCAATTAAGAATAATCCATCCGATACAGAAGAAGTTGAAGAGGACGCTCGTTGTCCAGTTTGCTTAAGAGCCGCTGAAGGTATAGTTGATCGCACCGTTTTGATTGCGACCAATAGGGATGATGAAATTGCTTTAGATAATTTTTATGAGTCGTTGAAGAAGTAGATTTCAGCGAAAATAAGAGAACGACTGGTTTAAATGCCTCCAAGGCATTTGACATTTTCTTTAAAACAATTAACTTGATATCCAATCCACACAGAGCTATCATTCGTACACCCAGACAATCTCTCGGATATACCCCTGAAACCTCTATGATTTTAATTGAAATCTTTACAAAAAGATTGTACAATATAAATATTATTTCTAATATATTAGAGGTTAGTATTGATGAAAGGTATGAACAGTATGATTTACAAAAATGACTTAGGAATAATAGGTACTCCTTGCGAAGGCCATAAGAACTAAATCGGCTATGCTTTGCTTGGAGATTATTTCGTTAAAATAGCTGATGTTGAATTATACGGTCCTGCTAAGTTCTTTTTGATTTACATTAAAGGACTTTAGTTAGTATGCAATTATTCAGCATTAGGCGATTTAATAGATGATTTCATACATTTGTTCCTTTATGGAAACTGTTGCAAACATAGCTTTGTAACAGTTTTTTTGGTCTTTGCTTCAAGAAAAAATAAAATTTTTCGGGGAGTAAAGATATGAAATATAGTAATGCGTACAATGTTTTACCGGCTGAT
Source organism: Desulfosporosinus sp. (assembly GCA_031292095.1). Classification (GTDB taxonomy): domain Bacteria; phylum Bacillota; class Desulfitobacteriia; order Desulfitobacteriales; family Desulfitobacteriaceae; genus Desulfosporosinus. The sequence continues at coordinate 1,320 of JARLHU010000036.1, read as the reverse complement.
ATAGTGAGAATTATTCAACAATATGTGAATGGTGAATATTTATATATACCTAGAAAAGAGGAAGAACAAAAAAAATGGGGAGAAAACAGCGGTTCAAGAGATTCTTTAAAAAGAAGAAATGCAGAAATTTATCTAAAATATAAATATGGTGCTGTAATTTTGGATTTGGCTCAGGAATACTATCTTTCGGATAAAAGTAATAAGAAGAATTATTAGTCAGCAAAAGAAATTTATATTCAAAATCACAGAATCATAAACACGTTGACTTCCTATCTAACCCACGATATTCACCGGGGGAAGAACCCGCCGACCTGGCTGTCTTTCTTAACAACTACGTATTTTCATGTAACGGGTCACTGGAACCCTACACGATCAACGAAACTAGATCATAGAAATATAGGCGTGGGGCTACTGTAGTTATTTGCCAGATCGTTTTGGGCGGGCTGGCTTTATTTGTTCTTTCTTGGATTATTTATGCTATCCTGGCAGGAAATGAAGGAACGATGTGGAAGGTAATTAGGATATTAAATTAGAATACCTCATTTTGGATAAGGGAGAGCTTCTATGGATCAATTAACATCCTGTAAAACCTGCTCAAAAGAAGTGGCACAGTCTGCTACAGTATGTCCCCATTGTGGTGCAAAACTCAAGATGAATCTAATTGAAAAGTTGGTACTGTACGTAATTGTTAGCTTTGCTGCACTCTATTTGATAGCAATAATCGGAATAAAATGGTCAAAGTAATAAGGCTTGGTATTTTGGCATGTTCCGATCACATCCCCGACAGTAAATCACCCAGCCACTTGCGCCTTGCTAAGCTCAAGAAGGTTTGAAATAGCCGTCTTGATAAAGCCTAGCCAGCGGTCAAGTGTCGAGTCAAGTCGTCCGCTCCTCAAAAGAAGGTCTCTTTTGAAGGGTAGGTGGGATGGTAGAAAAAATGAATATAATTGACAAATAAATGTTAGGCGGCTTATAATTAGGTAGCAAAGGAAGTGCTGTTTATTGTTCCGATTTGGCCTCAGGGATTTACCCCAACAACAAACATTAGAAGAATACGCCTTGCGCTTTCCAGAACTACAAAAGGAAGCAGTTGTAGCTGCTTTAGCATTACTTAGAACGGCATCGGATTTATCTAAAGCATTTGATTTGCATTTTGCTTCGTTTGGTTTAACGGAGGGACGTTTCATAATTTTGATGCTGCTTTACAGAGAACGAGACTATACTTTAGATTTCGCAACCTTAAGTAAGAAAGCAGAAATAACCAAGCCGACATTGACGGGACTGATAGACGGCCTTGGAAAACAAGAATTTGTTGAACGT
>JARLHU010000035.1 GCA_031292095.1 Desulfosporosinus sp. | reverse complement strand
TCTTAAAGAAAAAGAAAAACTAAGAAATTGGAGGTTCATTTGAATGCCTTCTAACAAACAGCCCATAAACTTTCTCAATTATCCTTTGCTCAAACGTTTTCTTAAAAGCTCCTTATACCCAAGAATCTTCCAATGGATCACCGTTTTAGTTTTTGGGGTAATCATGGTAGAAACTTTAGCAGGTCCAACAAGCGTCGGTGAAAACTTTGGTTCTGCCGCAACTTGGGTTCTTTGGTGGCCATTAATCCCTTTTTTCTTTTTTATACTGGGTCGGTTCTGGTGTGGAATTTGCCCTTTTGGCTGGGTTAGCGATGTAACCCAAAGGTTATTTGGAGCCAATCTGAAAGTTCCGAACTTTATCCGTAAGTATGGTCTTTGGATCATCGATATTACTTTTATTCTAATTACATGGTCTGATCATATTTGGGGGATTGTAGAATCCCCACGAGGCTCTGGAACGCTCTTATTACTCATCTTAGGTGGCGTAATGGTCAGCGCTTTGCTCTTCGAACGTCGCGTGTGGTGCAGATATTTATGTTTCCTTGGTAGTTTGTCCGGCAACTATTCCAGGGCAGGTATGTTAGAGCTCCGGGCCGACAAAGATAAATGCAAAACCTGTAAAACAAAGGATTGTTACAAAGGAAATGCTAAGACACCTGGTTGTCCAATGTTTGAATTTCCGATGACTATGGAAAACAACGCCAATTGTAATCTCTGCGGTAACTGTATTAAAAGTTGCCCCAATGATTCGATCCGTCTAACCCCCCGTAAACCGACTAGTGAATTTTGGTCGATGTCTAGGGCACATTTTGAAGAGTCTTTCTTAGCAATTGTTATCGTCGGAATCGTATTTGTCCAAAACATCACTATGTTAGACTTTTATCCGTCCTTCCTCAAATGGGTAGAGATGACCCTGGGTATTGGCAATGATAATATCGCCTTTACGATCCTCTTTATTTTCGCCATGACTACTCCTGTATTATTACTTTTCGCAGCTACTGCTTTTTCAAAACGGTTTACAGGTGATACTCTACGTAATGCCTTTGCACGTTTCGGCTATGCAGTAATTCCTCTCGACCTCGCTTCCCACATGGCCCATAACTTGTTCCATCTCCTGGCAGAAGGAAAGGCGACCTACTATACTTTTATGGGGCTGTTCGGGGTGCATATTGAAGGATCAACCTCATTCGTTGCCGACCCTATCATCCAAATTATGCAATACTTCTTAGTGATTGCCGGAACCCTTGGCTCACTTTATGCAGCCTATCGTATTGCCAAAAAGAACTATGGTTTAAGTAAAGCATTATCCGTCTCAATGCCGTATTTAGTTGTTATCTTGCTCTTCGGTATACTAAACTTCCTTACCTTTACTGTAAGAATGGCTATGCGCATGTAGATTCTGAGGTCATTAGTCGCAGGACAGAGGTAAGACAAGGGATAACTTTCATCTTTAATGTTTGAACGCACTCGCGAAATCGAGTGCGTTCTCATTCTAATAGGCTTTAAGAGCTCATTTCCCGGGCTAAGGATATGCTGACGTCACAATAATATTCCAATACTTCCGGTCAAATCCCCCGAATAATAACACTCCACAAATCATTCATTCAAGGTTGGATGAACATTACCGAACGCGAATGCATTTTTGTCAATAAAAAAGAAGAGCAGGCGCCTATTGTAAGCTGCCTACCCTTCTCTAATTTCTTTACCTTCCCATGCCCATGTTACCAACTATGTGGCTTCCGGCGCCATTTCCATTAGCTCCATTATGCATAGTCTGACTTTGTTGCATAGCCATGTGGTTATGCATGTTACTTCTAGGTACGGGTTGTTGACTAGAAGGGTTTTGCGGAGCCACCTGTGGAAAAGTTGGTTGACTTGACGGTTGCTGGGAAGCAGTTTGTTGTGGACTGCTCTGCGCGGTTTGATCAGGGTTAATACTATATGTCGAGTGGGTGTCAGTGGCCGTTGGTGTACTGACTGCCGATGCAGAAGTGGGTGTTGCATTTGCGTCAGTACTTATGGGAGCACCCTTGGTAAAACCAAGAAAACTCATGGAAGTGGCCGCACTGGCCAGACCGACTGTGCCTACAATTAAACCAAGTGATAAAGCACTTACCAAGAATGTGTGTTTAATGTTTAACATGAAAAATCATCCTTTCGTTTTTACCCTTTGATGTATGACCATGTTTAATTCTCGCTTAACTTGTACGCTTGTATAATGACTATCTTCACTCTTTTGCCCCCCTTTTTTTCACACAGTTATTCGTCCAGTTTTAATATCTTTAGGGGGGTAGCGCGATAATTTCTTTACAGTCCCGGATTTACCCGCACACCTCATTGAAATAATTCATACAACATTTCCCACTACCCCTTGAAATTGCTACAGGTTTCCGAATAACTATTAATTGGAGTGATTTAGGTGCAAGACAAGGTTTTGAAAGACACCTTAATGTCATCCCAGAATGGTGATACTCTCGCACGAGAGGAACTTATAAGGTCTCATAAAGAGTTTATTACTAGGGTAAGCTCCAAAATTTGCAACAGATTTTTGACCTGGGACAATGACGATGAGCTTAGCATTGCTCTTTTAGCCTTTAATGAAGCGATTGACACCTTCGATTCGAATGGAGGAGCTTCCTTCTACAGTTTTGTTCAAATGGTGATCCGCAGAAGATTGGTTGACTATTTCCGAAAAGAAGGCAAACATCAACATCTTTCCCTCTCACCATTGAATCCAGAAGATGAAGAACTGAGCCGTTACGATCTCGACGCTTCCCAAGATCAATTTCAAGAAAACGTGAACCAAAATGTCTTTGCGGGAGTCGTTGAAAATTACGTTCGTGTGCTCTGTACCTATAAAGTGACATTAGATGATTTAGTCAAGGTCTCCCCAAAACACAAAGACAGCAAACAAACCCTCATAAGGGCGGCCTTGGCTTTAAGCGATAACTCTCATCTTATGGAACAACTTAAAACACATAAACTTTTACCCATCAAAGAACTGGAGTTATTGACCGGTTTGAAACGCAAAGTTCTGGAAAAGGGACGAAAATATCTTATCGCCCTGGCTCTCATCCAATCCGAACCAGAATTTTATCCGTTGAAAACTTTCATGCAGATTCCAGAAGAAATGGGAGAGTAGGTGTAGTAAAAATGAAGAAAACCAAGGGCATCGTAATGCGAACCTCGACAAATGTGTCCGTCATCTTCACGGAAAAAGGTGACTATATAGAAATTCCCACTCCTAAAGAGCCGCCTCTCGTAGGCCAAACGATTGAATTGCCTGTAAAACTCCAACGACTTCCGTTGTTTCATAATTCCTGGGTAAAATACTCGACTGCAGCTGTTTTATTACTTGTATTTAGCATCACTTCGTTTTATCTCTTATTCCTTCCTAATATGGCCGTTGCCTCAGTCGCCCTGGATATCAATAAAGGCGTTGAGTTTTCGATAAACAAAGATGGCAGGGTTATTAATGTGCGCGATGTTTATGGCGGATCAAGCTTAGTTGAAGGATTGTCCATCCAAGGGTTGGATGTCTATCAAGCTGTTAACTTAATTGTAGAAAAAGCCAAAAACCAAGGAACGTTAAACGATACAAATAACTTGGTCTTAGCCAGTGTGGTCCCGATGAATCAGTGGGGAAACCAATTGATTGATGTTGGAAAACTTCGAAACGCAATCCGTGATGACATGATTCGCAGGAACCAATCTGGAAGCGTCTTTGTGGGTCAGACGAACCAGAAAATCCAACAGGAAGCTCAGCAACAGGGAATGACGGTTAACAGTTATTTAATATATGTCCGATGTCAAGAGAAAGGTATAACTGTTCAACCTGATACCTTCCGCAATGATGTTCAAAAGGCTCTGTTGAATGCAAATGTTAGTATATCTAGCCTTTTCCCTGAAGATAGTCTGGAGGTAACAGCACAAAACGGGAAAGGTAACTCCTCAGATACCAAAAAAGAGTCCAAGGTTCAAAATGGTCCACAACCCAAACCGCCTTCAGACATGGGGTCTCCATCTGGTAGTACCCCTGGGATGAATTCCAGTGCTCCCAGCCACTCACCAGTAAAACAACCAATGCAAGGAATATCACCTGACATGAACAAATCCAGTTCCAATCTAGTTTCCCCTGGAAGCATGCCGAAAAGCTCTTCCCCACAACAACCCATGGCTCCCTCTAACGGAGGAATGGGCCATTGATATTTTAGATAAGTCATCAAGAGCGCACCCGCTTTAGCACTCTTAATGACTTATCTAACTAGGAAAGGTATACTATATTATGGACAATTATTGTTTCTTATTATGGTCTTAATCATGGGCTGCCTTTGATTATTACGGGAGGAAACCGTTCCCTCGAAATTAATAATGATTTTAGATTTGTTTTTGAAAGGAGTCCGTCTGCTCATGAGAATTTTGCTAGTTGATGATGAGAAAAAAATTATAACCGTGCTCAAAGCCTATCTTCAACAAGAGGGGTTTCAGGTCAGCACGGCTATTAATGGTCTCATCGCCCTGACCATGTTTAAAGAAAATCCTTTCGACCTACTCATCCTAGATTTAATGCTCCCCGGTATGTCCGGAATAGAAATTTGCAGTGAGATACGCAAGATATCCTCCGTCCCTATTATCATGCTCACAGCTAAAGTCGAAGAAGAGGATCGCATCCGGGGGTTAAGTATTGGTGCCGATGATTACATCACGAAACCCTTTAGTCCTCGTGAGGTGGTCGCTCGGGTTCGGGCTGTTCTACGTCGAACTAACAACGAAACTGCGCCGTTGGCGAACGTGGTCTCCTATGACAACGGCCTCACCATTGATAACATACAACATGTTATTCGGCTTCATGATCAGGAGGTTTCTTTAACTCCGACAGAGTTTAAGATTCTTGGAGCTTTGGCGAAAAGCCCTGGTCGGGTATACTCAAGGGGGCAATTGGTTGAAATCGTTCAAGGACACGACTTCAACGGTGATGACCGCGTAATAGATGCTCATATTAAAAAGATTCGCCAGAAGATCGAATCCATCCCCAGCGACCCTAAAATTATTTTGACCGTTTTCGGGATTGGCTACAAATTCAATCCAAGTGCAGGGGGATAAAATGCGCAAGAAACTCTTTCTTTCTACATTGATCATCGCGCTTATTACCTTAACTCTCAGCATGCTTGCCGTAAATCTAGTCTTCCACCAACAGTTTAGTGATTATCTAACCAAGGCGAATGAAGCGACCTTTGAACAGTTACCCTCTCGATTGAGTTCGCTTTATCAAAGCAAGGGAACTTGGGATCAAAAGGCTCTAGATGAAATTAGCCCCACCCTTCCGGTTGGCACGGTCGTAACGCTGACAGATACAAGTGGCAAGCTTATCGCCACGTTAAGTCACACTATGGAAAGCATGATGCAGGGTCAAGGCGGAATGAATATGAACATGGGAATGTCCGCCTCCTCTTCCGTCACGAGCTGGAAAACGAAAACCTTAACGGTATCGGGACCTCTCGGAACTTTAGGCACAGCACTAGTCCACTACCCGGCGACTGCACCGATTCTCAATCCCCAAGACGTCCTCTTTCAATCCTCAGTCTTTCGTTCTCTCGTCTTTGCAGGAGGGTTGGCGCTTCTATTCGGGATTATCCTCAGTTACTTCACAAGTCGGCGTCTCGTAGCACCGCTAAAGCGCTTAACTCAAGCCGCTGATCGCATCGGACATGGACACCTTGATGAGCGTGTTGCGATTCAAACCAAAGATGAGGTAGGGCAATTAGCAACGGCTTTTAATGCAATGGTAGACAATTTGAATCGCCAAGAAATCCTTCGCAAACAGTTTACCGCCGACATCGCCCACGAACTGCGCACACCCTTAACATCAATCAAAAGCTATATCGAGGCCTTTCAAGACAATGTTCTACCTGCTGATCAAGAGAATCTTTCCTCAATACATGAAGAGATA
>JARLHU010000034.1 GCA_031292095.1 Desulfosporosinus sp. | reverse complement strand
CTGTTCACCCACTTCGCACGCTGCAATCACAAACTCCTTTTCCTGAGCAATGGCTTGGATCACGTCCTTGAGATAGCTCTCAACCTCAGCTGTTAAGACTTTCCGTCGATATTTAACCGACCATACTAGATGATAATTAATGTTGTAGACACACGTTCGTCCGTGTATTAAATGCTCTTTCTCCATACATATAGTATATCATTCATAGTGCTTAATATCAACGATATTAGGTGTATATCCAAGTACGTATAGTTAGATCGCCAATTCATCTCCCCATTGAAATAGGGGAGATGAATTGGCGGATTGTCCTAAACCGACCGCTAATCCACATCCAATTGCAATATAATAATCGCTATGAACTGCTGGATAGTAAAATTCTAGTACAACCCGAACGGCTACGCTATTTTCATCGTCAATGATCGGGATACCAGTCATCTTCACATTCTCTTTCTCAATACTTTCCACTAGCGGTGGCTACGCCATGGACAGGATGCCCCTTTCTTCCAATGGTAGAGATACTAGCAACCCATCAAATATACAAACGATCATGTTAATTAAGACAGCCACCCCGGCGTTAGGGGAACGCTATGGACTAGATGTACTATCGCCCATAGTTGAGACACAAGTCATATAGAAACGCCCAAGTTCACCAAGAGCGCCACCCCGGCGGTGGTTCGCCAGGATATGGGCATCGAGCACGATTCAGAGGCTAGGGCCGTTACGCCTGGTAGGGGTAGGAATATGGTGAGCTGGTGGGACAGACTAGTTACAAATTATTCCGTTGACTTCTCTTTTCGAGCCTTTTTCTTTAGTGCCTTTTCTTGACGTTTTTGATACATCTCCTGAATCCAGAGACTAACCGGAGCCTTCCACTGTTCACTTTTGTTCGGGATGTTTTTGATCAGGCTTCTTGGATTAAATCCCATTTCTTTAGCCATTTTAACAGTTTCTTCGTTCAATCTGCATTTCTTTTTGGCTTCAGCCCATTCAATATCCTTCTGGTTATTACTAGCCACGTCATTGTCCTTTCTTGTGAAGATGTTTTATACCAGAGCATTATCTAAAGACGACACCCCAGCGGGGGGAACGCTATGGGCTGAATCTACAATCTCCCCATGGCGAGATACCACAAACCAACAAATATTAAGACGCACATGTTAGGTAGGCAAGCCACCCCGGCGGGCTGCGCCCAGATAGGGCTAAAATACGAGCACTGTTCGGTGGCAAGGGCCACAAGACCTTTAGTAGCCTACGTTATGGCGAAAAGCCTAACCTTTACTATCATATTTTTTGTTTTCCTTTGACTCGAAGTAAATTACTACGTACATATCCATCATTTTTGAATTCAAACCTTCCATCTTTAATCAAATTATTTAATAATTCTTCTTTATTAAAGGTAAGATAACCCTCTACCATTAATTGAAAAAATATATCATCCAATTCTTTTCCGTTCCTTCTTCTTTTTAGATAATCATAACAAAAATCTGAAACTTCATTGTTCAATCTTATAACATTCGGTACTGAAACCCAATTAAAGTCCCTTTCCATTTTACCTAATGCAAATAAAGCATCTAAAATCGAATATTCAATATTAATATTATCAGGATCTTTTTTATATAAAGGTATAAAAAAATCAATTGCTCTTTCGTACTCTTTACATAAAACATACGCCTCTCCCAATCGCCATTGTGCATCAATATCCTCTGGATTACCCTTTGCAATTTCCTGTCTAAGCCTTTTTAATCCCTCGTAATCACCTTCGTTAAGGAGACTATAGTCATCTTCCCAATCTTCATAGTCATCCTGGTCAGTATTATCGTCAAGTTCTTTTCTTATAATATTAATGTCTATGATCTTGCTATCATTATCCAAATAAATTACCCCGATTCGAATGCATATTTTTCCCAACTTTCCATGGTCTGTCACAGGAGGCACGGACCACAAGGTCCTTAGGCTACGTTATTGGGTTGGATGCACTATCTCTCAATGGCAGGATACCATCTCCCCCCAATATAATGACGAACCCAGTTTAGAACGCCAACCCCACCATGGTTCGATATGATCTATCATACCATCCCATTTCCCCGAGAAGCCACCCATTAGGGGTTATGTTATGCGAAATTACGCCTGACAAGCCATCCCCGGCGGAAGTTACACCATGGACCTGATGCCCGATTGTCCATGAAAAGGATACCAGTCACCGAAATATATACATACGAATTCGTTACCAAGACAGCCACCCCTGCGAGGAACGCCCAAATAGGGCTAGTTTAAAGTAGCCTTATGCAGCGAGAGGACTCTCGTATCCACCCTCCCATTACCAATTGAAATGATGTCTAAGTCATAATTTTGTTAAGAATTTTATTAACTACTCAATTCATTAACCCTACCATTATTTTTTCTCTGCCAAGCATAATATTTATTACCACGTGATTTTACTGCCTCAAAACCTTTCTCTTTGATAGTTTTTAGGTTATCTTCTATCACATAACCATACCCATTTTTGAGAAATCTCAAATTATCGCAGTTCTCAAAATCACTGCATTGCCAGCATCCATCATAATTTTTGGATTTTATACAATTTAAGGCTTTACATTGATGCGTGTTTCCGCCTATAGAGCAGCCGCTCACTTCCTGGCATGTAGTTTTACATTGCAGTTTAACTATACTATCAAGAACATTCATAAACACCGGCATTTGATTAAATACTTCAAACTTTTTACCGATTGCGTCCGATAATTGATCTTCGCTCATATCTAAAAGGTCGCCCATAGCCCTCCAATTCTTACTAAATATATTAAGGAACTTATCTAATTCATGGTCCTTAATTAATTGTTTCAATTTATGCGCAGTTTCATATATTTCACTTTTGTAAAACAAACAGTCACAACAAGTTAATCCACACGGACATACCAACTTTTTGTCCATATAATCATACCTCCGTTTATTCAAAATTAGTACCAGGTGCTAATTGGTTAGTATGATATTACCACGATTTACATATTTATCAATACCCCAGTTTTCCTGAACACCCAAATGCTCCGGTGGGTACATATTTTATCGTGGAAGAGCTTCTATTATACTCCTTGTAAAAGTCTCTTTAACTCTTCCTCGCCATTTATCTCCTGAAATTGAGCAATCCATTCCCTCACGCTCTCCAATACCTGCTCCATACTTAGTTCGCCCTTGCCGTATTTTTTAAAAATCTCAAGCTCTTCCGGGGGCAGCGCCATACCTTCCAAGAGTGTTGCCTGAACGTTGGCCAATACTATTTTGCGTTCCTCGTCACTTAACTTCTTCAAGCGTCTCCATGCTTCCAAACTCTGAGCTTTAAAATCTACATCCATCGCAAAGCCTCCTAGAGCTTTTCCAATACCATCAACATTCTTTTTCACTGTCACGCTAGAATTGCTGCTCACTCGCAACCCATCATATATAAATACGCACACGTTTACCAAGACAGCCACCCCGGCGGGCTACGCCCAGCTATGTGCGTCGAGCTCGGATCGAGGTGAGGTGAGGTAGCGAGAGGGCTTAGTCCGCTTCTCTGGTGGGGGGTGAAGTTGTGACTTGCAGGATTTACTGGAATGTCTTGTTGACATGTCGTTACACCTAAAAATAAAAGGATTTAAAAGGCGATGAGCGCGAATGGACTAAGGCCGCATTACCTTTTTGGTCTTTGGTTTCTAATCTCCATCCAATTTAATGGACTGAAAATAGATTCAAAACCTGCTTTGCTATAAACTCCATGAGCATCTTTTGTAATTAATAACCATTGGTATACATCTTCTAATTCGTTATGTTATAGCCTCTACGAATTCTAGTCTTATTCCATCCAGATCCCGCCATATGCCTTGCTCCTACTAAGATTGCTTTGATAGGTCATCCGTTCTTTTCAACGATCCCACAAGCTTATTTAACCATTCTACTTTCAAGCCGCGTTCAGATATGTATACACCGGTTAGAATTAAGAAACCGCCTGCCACTGCCAGACTGGTAACCTTTTCATTCAGTACGAGAATCGAAGTGACCATGGAGATCATCGGGACTAAATAGATATAATTGCTGGCCTTTATTGTACCAATTATCCCAACAGCTTTGTTCCAAGTAACAAAACACAGTGCCGAAGCAACTAGGCCGAGGAACCCAATATTTAAAACCAGCTGAAGGCTGATTATTTTCTTGGGTATAAAATCTGCACCTTGCAAAATCATGATTGGAATCACTGTTAGCAGTCCATAAAAAAACGTTTTTCTGGTTACAAAAATAGGATTGTAACTATGATCTAATTTTTTTAATAAAACTGAATAAAAAGCCCATGCTAATGGTGCCATTAGTGCAAGAAAATCTCCCATGGGATTCAGCTTTAATACAACCTGAGCGTTAAAAATGACCATGGCTGTTCCAGCAATGGCTACCAAGAACCCCCCCAAATGCCTTTTGCTAAACTTTTCATCAGTTGTAAAAAAATGTGACACTATTGCCGTTAGGATAGGTACTGTCCCTGATAAAAGCCCCACATTGGTAGCTAATGTAAATTGTAAAGCCGTGTTTTCCAATAGAAAATATAATGAAACGCCGGATAGTCCCAATCCAAAAAACAGTAGTTCTTCTTTCGGTCCCTTTATCTTGTGTGTCCTCGGATAAAACAAAAACAGCACGAAATACCCGATTAGAAAGCGATAGAATAGTATTTCCACTGGGGTTAAATTTTCTAGTAAAATCTTGGTAGAAACAAAGGTAGTTCCCCAGATAGATACTGTAAGTAACGTAATCAGGTGCCCGTACAACGTTCTCCTTCTCATTTGCTGTCCTCCTAGCCGTTTTTGTCTTATTTTACGGCCCGAGAGAGAAAAAATATAGGAAAAAATTGTTCCGATGTTCACTTAGGCTTTTCGATAATAATCCGGTGTAATACCCATATACTGTTTGAATGTTTTAGAAAAATGGCTCTGATCATAAAATCCGACTTCAGTTGCCACTTCAGCAATGGACATGTCTTTGAGGAGCCTCTTTTTTGCATGGTTGATCCGCAACGTCATTAAATACCCATGTGGGGAGACACCACACGTTTTGTTAAAAAGCCTTATAAGCTGAAATTTATTTAGTCCAGAAACGTTAGCCAGATTATCTAAAGTTATTTTTTCTAAAAAATTCTCATGCAAATACTCACGGGAGATTCTGAACGCCTTCGTGTAGTAATTATCAAAACATTCCGGGCCTTCCGCAACAAGATCTCCAAGGTCCAGAAGTCCAGGTAAGTCACGAATTAGACAACTTTCTTTCTGTATCATCGGTGACTTGCTTAATAGTATTCGAAATAGATTTGAAGTTTGCTTCAAATCTATCTCATTCAATATCTTTACCGTCGGGATACTATCTACTGTTTTTAACCCGAAAGCTATTCTAAGCCATGAGGGACGTATGAATAACATCTTAAATTGCCAACTCTCATAGCTCTGAGGAGAACATTTATGAATCACTTCCGGAGGAATTATAACCAGCTGGTCCGGGCCCACTACAAACATTTGACCCTCGTACTCAATTACACTAATCCCTTTTTCAACTAGACCTATTGAAAGCTCCTCATGAGTATGTTTTTTGGAGGTATGTACTGAATCGCTACAGGTTTTTATTTCCATTTGAGGAAATTCGCTATCCCGGAAGTAAAAAACGCCGATCATCATAACCCCCATTTAATTCATTTCTCTCAATATTAATTAGTCAGTTTAAAACTAGTCACCAATCTGGCAAATAACTTCAGGTGTCGACCTTACCTATATTCCTACGCAAATGTTACGCCAAGACAGCCACCCCGGCTGTATGTGGCGACTTGTTAGGAATGGGCTGGGAATCCTGATTTGCAGACGACCGTTCCCATCGCGGCTACTTGTCCCGAAATGCTCGCCACATGTAAACACCTATCGTACCAAATACTAATAATAAGGATATAATAAGAAAAGTTATTCCAAGACCTATCTCTCTACCCAATGCACCTTTAATGGTTATCCATTGAATATAAACGAAAATCCATGTGACTTCCAACTTTAATGCTTGAACCATTATCCTTGCAACATGATATTGTGATTCTGCGTTCTGCTCAGTAATTTCAAATGGATAATTAAATTTTTGTGGATACTGGTTCAATATGGTTAGGAACAGGTACATCAGAATGATTATGGGTAATAAAAATAATATTCCTCCTTTCGATCCCCATCGGTCAATTTGCCCATAAATATTGTAATGTGCCGGAATTTTACTAGGTAGGGAAGGCCATATTTGTATAGTAATAATCAGTGAAGCTATTACTCCAATTATGGCCCCTATCTCAAATGCGTTTTCTAGAAAAGACCGATGAATTTCTAACCGAGGGCGTTTCTCCTTCGAAGAATTCTTAATCATAACCCGCTCCCTTTTTGAAACTTAGCAATTTCACTATCACCCCAGAATCGCTGATCACCACAATACGCATCAAATATCTAATACAATCGTTCGGCATGATTCTATCCCGACGGTGGCTAAGCCATGGACTGGATGTGCCATCGTCAATAATAGCGATACCAGTGACCAATCATATATAAAGACGACCCAGTTTCGCAAGAACTGCACCCCAGCGGAATGTAGCGAAGGTAGCAACGTTATAAGCTTGTAGGATGGACTGGGGATATGATGGAGTGACCTGCCCGCCTCAATTTTTGGTTGCTAATATCTCGAATCGATAAGTGGTTATGTAATCATTCCCAAAAGGATAGCTGATTTTACACTCTGAAGACAGGCTATTGAGTATTCTGAATATTTCTTCTCTACTGTTTTGGTCAGTTCCCATCCTGTCGACCACCTTGGCAATTCATACTGTTCTTTTATCAGAGAAGTATGATCTATGGTCAATGGTAGTTCCTTTAATAACTGATACCATAAACGTGGCGAATAAGAACACTTGTGTGAACTATCTCTTAACAACTCAATACGATTAATTTCTCTTTCCGGTTCCTCCCCATCAAAAACCGAGCAATCAAGAATGTAAAATGTGCCACTAGGCTTTAATACCCTATACATTTCCCCCAGCGCCCTATTCACATCAGAAAAATGATGGACAGCAAACCTTGATGCAACGATGTCAAATTGGTTGTCTGGAATATTTAAGCAATGTACGTCTTCAGTCCTAAAAGTAATATTGCTTATTTCCTCTTGACTAGACGCCACTTTCGCCTCCGCCAACATTTCTGGGGTAATATCAATCGCAACCACTTGGTTAACGTATTTGGCTAACGAAATAGCGGTATGCCCTCCTCCTGTTGCAACGTCTAAAGCAATATCGTCTGAAGTAGGCTTTAT
>JARLHU010000033.1 GCA_031292095.1 Desulfosporosinus sp. | reverse complement strand
TACTATCCAAATGCAACATGGTGAAGAAATCGGTATGGGTAGCCGTGATTATGAATTAATCGTCCTGTAGTTTGTTCTCAATCGAACTAATCCCAAGGGCTCCTACCGTAGAATTGTGGGAATGGGGGTAGTCTTATAAGCCATTATCCACTAAGTGTAGGGGGTTGAAAATTGTCGAAGAACTGTTTAAATATACACAAGAAAATCACAGACATATTAGAATGATATTCTAATATGTCTGTAGTTATTAAGTGGATGGGTGTCGCAACAACAGGCACTAATATCCTGGAGGACAGAATTTATTGGTTACAGGTGGAAGAGGATGGCATCAGGAAGAAGGGAAACCTGCACGAGAAATACTTCCAAGTGATGTTGTGGAAATTCTTCCGAATGTGAAACACTGGCATGGTGCTGCGGTAGACATAATATTTGACGTGTTTTAAAAAATTGGCAATTTTACCTTATGGTTTTTGAAGCCAGAATATCCCTCAAATGTAGTGATATCTAGGATTATAGAACAATGCAATGACATAAAAGTGTAAGGTTAAATTGTAACACGCCTAATATGTTGATCATCATGAGTTAGCTTTAGCAGAAGACTTATATCGTAAGATACGCCATATTGAGCTGGGCGGCAGTGCTGCTTTTTCTGATTTTTTTATGAATAGTATGTACCTGGAACGCCTTGAGGAGGAACGTGATGATGGAAACTAGCAAACTTGAAGGAGCCAAGCACTGCGGCCAGAAGTACCTGGGCGAGAAAGGACTCCTTGCTTTAATAGCTTTCCTCAGCGCTTTTATCCCTCTGTCCACTGATTTATACCTCCCGGCTCTGCCGCACATGGCAGATAACTTCCAAGTCTCAGCTGGCATGATTAACTTAACATTAACGCTTTTTTTTATTTTTTATGCTGGCGCTACCTTGTTTTGGGGTCCGCTAAGTGATAAGTACGGACGTAAGCCCATTTTAATCACCGGCTTGATTTTTTATATAACTGCCAGTGTGTTATGTGCTTTGTCGACAAATGTTTACCAACTTATCGGTTTTCGGGTTCTGCAGGCTGTCGCCAGTGGGGCCGCTACTTCAGTCGGTTCAGCGGTTGTCAAGGATGTTTATGAGGGCCGAAAGCGAGAAGCTGCTTTGGCGCTTGTATTTTCAATGATGATGATTGCCCCAATTATAGCGCCGGTTATCGGTGCCTTTGTCTTAGG
Source organism: Desulfosporosinus sp. (assembly GCA_031292095.1). Lineage (GTDB taxonomy): Bacteria > Bacillota > Desulfitobacteriia > Desulfitobacteriales > Desulfitobacteriaceae > Desulfosporosinus. The sequence continues at coordinate 8,840 of JARLHU010000033.1, read as the reverse complement.
TATAACATCCTGGCGGGGAATTTTTTGGACTTTGTCCGGCGCAGGAATTCTAGCGTTTTCTGGCGCCATTGCTATGGAAGAAACTGTTAAGCAGCGCAGCACGGGAAACATTCTACAGTCCCTTTCCCGGCTCGGGGTAGTGTTGAAGAATCCAGGGTTTACCTCATTGTTAGTTACTTTTGCCCTGCGATCAATTCCTTTAATGGCTTTCATCTCCTCATCATCCTATATCTATATCGATCAATTTGGCTTAAGTGCCAAAGTCTATAGCTGTTTCTTTGCTGGAAACGCCGTGTTCATGGTCTTAGGACCTATAGTCTATATGAGGATTTCCAGGCGAATTAAAGGTAATACAATCATAAGTTTATGTTACTTGGTACTTTCCCTAAGCGGATTGCTTATCTGCTTTTTTGGAAATCTAAGCCCTTGGTGGTTGGCAGTTTCGTTGCTTCCGTCCACATTGGCAGGAAGTGTCATCAGTCCGCCCAGTGCCAATCTAATGCTTGAACAGCAAAAGGAGGATACGGGATCAGCTTCGGCCTTGATGAATAGCTCTATTACTGTTATGGGAAGTATAGGAATGATACTTATTTCCTTTAACTGGGCTAATCGTATTTGGATTCTGGGAGTCTTAAACTTGTTTTTCGGACTTTTAAGTTTGTTCCTCTGGCTGTTGGTTTCTAAGGGCCCGCATATTGTACAATTGAAACACGATAAGGCGACTATATAGAAAAACCGTATAATATTATTTGACTTTAATATTTCATAATGTTAACTGATAAGATCAGTCCTTTATGATAGTTCCCGCTCAGGCGACGATAAAAAACTGAAGACCAATCGACAGAATGTTAGCGAAAGCGTGGAAAAGCCTTATGCCATGGGCGATTGAGGCAAATTCATAAGTATTAAATATAGGGTGTTGATAGCTAAAATCTTGTGGATTTAGCGTACCAGCACCCTGTTTTTATTTAAAAAGTGTATTTAGGTGGCAGGTCGGAGATAAAAAAGTTGCATTACTGAACACTTTATAAAATAATTATGGATCACTTTTTGAATAATTATATGTGTAAATACAAACAGGTTAGAAACGGCGATGAAGAATTGAGAATAGGATACGTGCGTGGCAGGATGGACAGTCACAACTATAAGAGGCAGGCAAAATTTCTGGAAAGCTCTGATGTAGAGAAAATATATCATGAGAAGACAACAGGTAATATTGAGTTAAATGCAATATTAGAATTATTCACGTTCAGGGGATATTGTTTTCAATATTTAGCAGGGTGAATTGGGGATTGGATTTATAAATATGGATGTATGGTCAGAACTAAAATCAGAAACTAATGAAAGGGTCAAAAATAGCAAGTGGAAGGAGGGTTACTCAGTGCCATAGATGCATATCCATGGAAATTTCTATAATCAAAGTAAATCTAATCTAAATAAATGTATATCATATTCATCAAATTCAATGCTATATTATGGAAGGTAAACAAAGGTGTAATGAGCCTTGTAAGCAATTCTCAAAAGCAATGATGAGTAAACTGAAGCATGGGGGTGGTGTTGTGAAACTTCAATTTTCCATAGGCGAAATGTCCAAGATCCATAATGTTCCTATTGGAACCCTCAGATATTATGAGCAAATCGGTCTTTTTCGCCCTTCTAAAGTTAACCAAGACAGTGGTTATCGCTATTACACGGCGGAACAATTTGAGCGCTTAAACACGATTAACTATCTTAAACATCTAGGTCTATCTTTAAAGGCCATAATGGATCATTTGGAATCTAGTGATGAACAGCATCTGTTAAAACGTTTAAATTTCTAACCGAAAGGAGAAAATTGTCATGACTACAAGGACTATACAAAAGATTATAACAGGTACTACTCAGTACGATGGTGCGGGTGTAAAACTAGTAAGAGTGATCGGGCATGCCGATGTAAAAGAGTTTGACCCGTTTTTGATGCTGGACGCTTTTGACTCTAATGACCCAGCCGACTACATTAAGGGTTTCCCATTTCATCCTCATAGGGGCATAGAAACTGTGACCTACTTGATTCATGGAGATATAGAACACAGGGATAGCTTAGGTAACAAAGGAAACATTTTAGATGGTTGCTGCCAATGGATGACGGCTGGAAGTGGTATTATGCATCAGGAAATGCCCAAGGCCACTGAGCGCATGTTAGGGGTTCAGCTCTGGTTAAATCTACCCCGTAGTTACAAAATGACACATCCGCAATATAGGGACATTTCCTCAGCCATGATCCCGAAAATACAAGAGGAAAATTGCACTATAGGAATTATCTCCGGTCATTATCTACAAACTTCCGGAGCTATTCAAGGAGATTATGTAAAAACACTGTTTTTGGATGTTGAAATGACGGCAGGATCAAAGTGGCGCCTGGAATTGGAGAAAGAGGCTACGCTGTTTATCTATATTGTGGAGGGAGCAGGCTATTTTGACCTCGAGGGACAAACACCGATTGAGCAAAGAAAAGCAGTGTTAATGGGAAAAGGTGAAGAATTCTTTGCACAGGCATCAGAAAAGGGGCTTCGCTTTCTGCTGTTTTCAGGGCAACCTCTTAAGGAACCCATCGCATGGGGCGGGCCAATTGTCATGAATACTCATCAAGAGCTGCAACAAGCCTTTCAGGAAATTGAGAAGGGTACGTTTATTACAAAGATATAAAAAGTTGGAAGGGTGAAGAGATTATGGCAAACTCAACCAATAAAATGCCAGTATTATTCGTAGGGCACGGTTCTCCTATGAATGCCATTGAAGACAATGATTTTACAAGGAACTTTTTGATAGGAGTAGGGTGTTCGCCTCCATTCCTTTGTACCAAGGTAAACGGGCTCCCCAGTGTTTTCCTTCAATGGCTTTCACATTAACTCCCGCTAAAGACTTGCTATCTCCCCAATGCATTTCCTCTATAGACTGAAATTTCATGCCCTGCCATAGAGAAGTTGTATTTTGGGCTGTAACAGCAATCGTGTTTGGCGACTGCAATTGACGTAAAGTAGGATAGTCAAAATGATCCGTGTGAGCATGAGAGAGAAGTAACAGATCGACAGGACCAACTTCTCCGCTATTTAAGGCAGCAGATATATAACGTCTTAGCCCAATAGTTTGGTTACCAATGGGAGTAATACCAATACGAGAACCTAATGCCGGGTCAATAAGGATCTTCGTCCCAAAAAAATTGATTAAAAAGCTGGCATGACCAAGCCAAGCTACTGTGACTTCATTGTAAGACCACTTTTCAGGAGTAGGGTGGAGTTTGGCTATGGTTGTTTGATGCTCGAACTCTTCCTCCAACCGCGCGGTTAAGAATTTACCGGAAGGGGTCAGGCTAAATCTACCTGTCAAGAAAAGCGTTCCTAATAGTCCTAATCCCAGAAAATTTCGTCTTGTGTATTTCTTATTTAAAAGTAGGTTCAAAGAAATCACTCTCCATTGAGAGATAATTCGCGATACGACCAGCTATTCCTCCAATATAAAAGCAGAAAGATAGGAGTGAAGATCTTGAATTTAAACTTAGGGTCTAAAGTCGTATTGATTACCGGTGGAAGTAAAGGCATTGGTCTTGCTTGTGCTAAAGCATTTCTTTCCGAGGGGGCAAGAGTCGCTATTGTTTCCCGTTCCCGTGAAAATTCGGATACAGCCCAACAGCATTTCAGTCATTAGTTACCGGTCTATCTGTGTATTAATCGCAAATCAAGTTAATTGTCCGCCGCCCAGTCCATGACATACCCTTCAAGGTAACGTTAGACTATATCGATGTAAGGTCGGTTAAAACTTGAGCGACGTGTCCCTTTACTTTAACTTTAGGATAGATTTTGAGGATTACTCCGTGTTCGTCAATTAGAAAAGTAGTACGCTCAACCCCCATATACTTTTTCCCGTACATTGCCTTTTCTTTTAATTCGTCGTACTTTTTGATGATTTTAAGCTCTTGGTCGCTAACTAACATAAAAGGCAGATCGAATTTTTCGATAAATCTATGGTGACTTGACATGGGGTCTTTGCTTACGCCTATGATAATGGCCTTTGATTCTTCGAAATTGGGATGGTATTGGCGAAAGTCACATGCCTCTACTGTACAACCGGAAGTCATATCTTTAGAATAAAAGTACAAGATGACTTTCTTACCCTCAGCCTGGAATTCAGATAAAGTAATGGTTTTACCATTACTTGCTTCGGCTTTGAAATCAGGCGCTTTGTCACCAACTTTTAGCATAGTGTGTTCCTCCCTTGTGAAAATTCGTTAAAACAATTATAGACTACGCAACTGTAATATCAAGTTTCAACTTGACATATTTCCACCCACTACATTCCGCCAAGGTAAGGTCTTGGGAACATGTTTGGTCGGGCTAAACTTGTGTATATATGAAGGATCACTGGTATCCGACTATAGGCAGACAGGGCATCCAGTGCGAATAGGAGAGGCTTCGCCAGGGAGGTTCCAACTGAAAATCTAGTGGCGGGAACAACTGCTAAAAAAATTACAAAGGACATACTAACTTATCATATAACTCCGGAGCAGGCCGCAGGAATTGCAAGTCGGTCAAATATCTTATACCTTGTGCTAACGCATATAATACCGCCACTTCCATCTGCGATTCTTAAAAAAGTATTTTTAGGTAATGCGAAGATACTTTATAAAGGGAAAATTGATATTGGACGTGACGGCATGTTAATTAGTTTGCCAGCGGAAAGCAAAACCATAATAACAAAATACTTATTTAGGTGAGATATTCATATGTCCAAAGATGGAGGAGATATCGTCGTGGAAATGATCGTCACAAAAGATTTGTGTAAGGTATTCAAGAACGGAAAAAACACTGTAGAAGCCGTCAAACATGTTAATTTGCAAGTCAGTCAGGGCGAAATCTTCGGGTTTCTGGGTCCCAATGGCGCTGGGAAAACCACAACCATGAGAATGTTGACGACACTTATGACCCCAAGCACTGGCACCGTAACCATCGTGGGATATGATTTGTCACGGCACGCCAAACAGATTCGTCAAAAAATCGGATATGTAAGCCAGAAAGGAGGTTGCTATGAATTTGCGACAGGGTATGAAAATCTCGTTTTGCAGGGAAGATTATACGGCCTATCAAAATCTACAGCCATAGAAAATGCGGACCAGCTTATCAAGGCTTTCGAGATGGAGGAATATTGCCACCGTAAAGTTCTGACCTATTCCGGAGGGCAGCGTCGTCATATAGATTTAGGAATGGGGATTATGCACAATCCAAGGCTGTTATTTTTAGATGAGCCAACCACGGGACTTGACCCGACGTCGCGCTCCACTTTTTGGAATCAAATTAAAATCTTGCGGGACAAAGGAATCACTGTATTCCTGACAACTCATTATCTGGAGGAAGCCGATTCTCTGTGCGACACCATCTGCATCATGGATCACGGCATAGTGGTGGCGGAAGGAACGGCTCTGGAGCTAAAACGGCAAATTGCAGGTGATATTATCGAGATTGGCATGGATCAGATCTATTTTGAGCAGGCCAAGTCACTACTGAAGACACGCAGCGATATAAAGGAGACCTTGACGATGGAAAACACTATGAAATTGTATGTGGAGGCTGGGGAGAAGGCGTTGCCGGAAATACTGCCTCTATTAGTCGAGGCAAAAATACCGATTAAAACCGTCGAGATGAACAGGCCTTCGTTGGATGAAGTATTTTTAAAGAAAACCGGGTATTCACTGCGAAATGAAACGGCAAAGCTGCGGGCACAATGAGAATTATCAGAGAAACTTGGGTTCTATTTATCCATTATGAAAAGCTGCTCATCCGAAATCCTTTTTGGATTCTTGCAGCCTTGTTTCAACCGATTTGCTACCTTTATCTTTTTGCACCATTGTTAAAAAATGTGGTTGGCGTGACCGGTGATGGCAATGTGAGCTCTATCAACATGTTTACCCCTGGCCTGCTTGTGATGGTAAGCCTGTTCGGCGTGATGTTCGTTGGTTTCAGTATGATCGATTATATGCGGTCGGGGGTTATAGAGCGACTGCGCGTCACAACGGCAAGCAGACTGGCACTACTTCTTGGGCTTGTTATACGTGACGTTGTCACACTGATTGCGCAGACAATTATCGTGATTCTGCTTGCCCTACCGCTGGGGCTTATTATATCCCCGTTAGGCATGATATTGACTCTGCTTATGATGATCTTGATCGGTCTTTGCATGGCTCCTGTTTCTTACGCACTAGCGCTGACGGTAAAGTCAGAAGATGCTTTGGGACCCATTTTAAACTTTTTTTCGCAACCTTTATTATTGCTTTCGGGTGTTTTGCTACCGCTCACCCTCGCACCAGCATGGCTTAAAAACATTAGTATGTTTAATCCGTTGAAATATGTGGTGGACGCTTCCCGCGCCATATTTAACGGCGACATCTCAAACGCGGTAGTCTGGCAGGCTTATGTTCTGCTTGTCGTGCTCGTTATTTTATCATTCTGGTGGGGTTTGAGTTGCATGAAAAAAGCGACAGAATAAAGGGGTTTATGCCCTCATACCAACCACGAACTTATCAACAAACTAGCCGGACGTGCGAAGGCCGGAGAGAATATCCAGGTATTACTCGATACGCGAATGGAGAAGGAAATTAATTGCCAAGCGGCCAAAGCATTGAACAGTGCGGGCGTTCAAGTACAGTTCTATCCGGGTAACCAAGTGCTCTATGCCAAGATGATCGTCACCGATTCCATAGTAATTGTAGGTAGTGCCAATGGCAGCGCTAGTGCGTTTACCCGGAATCATGAGTTGGATCTTGTAACAAACGATTCTAGCGTGCTCAAGCAAGCCCAAACGGATTTTGAGAATAAGTTCTATAGAAAACCATAAAGTTGCTGTCAAAAAGCAATCTGAGTTGTTAGGAGTGCTATATATGTGCGGTCGCTTTTCGATAATTGACATTGAGGATATAAGAGAACGGTTTAAAACCAAACCGATAGACTTAAAACCCAACTACAACGTAGCCCCCTCTCAGGATGTCCCTGTCATAACAGGCAATCAATTATCTCTGTTTAGGTGGGGCCTAATACCTTTTTGGGCTAAAGACCCTTCAATCGGTAATAAACTGATAAACGCCCGGGCAGAAACTGTTCCGAATTCGGTATTCTTTAACTCTTGAATCTTTCTAATGAAAGAATATAAGTTAGAGGAACTTCCCGTAAAGTGGGATGAGTTTAGGAAGTTTATCGTCGCGACGGGAGAGTACCTCTCTGACTTTATTAGCTTATAAAAGTCACTTTTTAAGAGAAGATATAGCCTACCGCTTTCCACACGTACAGAAGGAATTGTAGGCTTTCGTAATTTCAGAAAGGGGGCTTCTCTCATACGAAAAGAAAATTGATTTTACTTCTACATCAATTTGAAATGTAATACAAAAAATAAAGGAGCTTAGATAAAATGACAGCATGCAATCAATCAACTGGAGAAAATTCACAAAAAAGAATTAGAAGAGATTATATGGGAAAAATATTATCTAGAGGATTGCTAGCTTTATATTTAGTGATACTAATCTGGTTAGTGTTATTCAAATTACAATACAATATTTTGTCAGTATTTAATTATCATCATAGAAGTCTTAACTTGAATCCATTTGCTGCTCCTTTAAATGTAAATGGAAGAATTAATTTCGGAGAGATGAGAGATAATGTTATAATTTTTATGCCTTTTGGATTGCTTTTGAATGTCAATTTCAAAAACAAGTTGGATTTTTACCTAAGTTTGCTTTAATACTGGTTTTTAGCTTTACTTGCGAATTAATTCAATTTATCTTCGCTATTGGAGCGACAGACATAACAGATGTAATTACAAATACTATTGGAGGCTTTCTTGGACTGGAATTATATAGTTTGAGCAATAAGTATATTAATAATAAAAAATTAGACAGAGTTATTATTTTTGTTGGTACAATTTTACTCGTATTATTGCTCTATATCCGTTTCCATCTGAAACTAAAATATTAATTGAATTTATTATGATATAAATTTTTATTTTGCAGTACTATAATAATGAGTGTTTAATCCGTAAGAAGGGATAGAATTTATGAGCATCAATATTTTGGTTGTAGACGATGAGCAGTCCATAGCGGACCTAATTGAAGTTTATTTAAAAAATGAAGGTTTTACAATATACAAATTTTATAACGGTTAAGCTGCGTTCCGGTGTGTTGAGTCGGAACAGTTAGAGCTTGCAATACTTGATGTCATGCTGCCGGATATTGATGGCTTTACTCTCTGCCAGAAAATTAGAGAAAAACATAATTTTCCGGTTATCATGCTGACAGCTAAAGAAGAAGAAATCGATAAAGCTGTTGAGCAAGCTTAAAAAGCTACTCGAACGTATTCGTAATAATCCTAAACATGTAAGATTCGAAGAATTGGACAAAATATTAATCCATTTCGGATTTATTCGACGTCAATCATCCAAAGGCACCAGTCACTATTACTACACAAAGGGAGAGAAGCTTCTCTCGGTACCATTTCACAAACCACATATTAAAGCTACATACGTTGAGCGGGCCATCGAACTGTTGGAAGGAGAGATTAATGATGAAGAATAAAGGGTTTGACTATTACTTAGCTCTCCCGTATAAATACGCTTTATACCCGGCTGAAGAGGGTGGGTATGTTATTGAAATACCTGATCTGCCTGGTTGCATTACCCAAGCTGAGACCGCTGATGAAGCATTGGCTATGATCGAGGATGCCAAAAGGGGATGGATAGAGATAGCTTTGGAACAAGGCATCGAAATTCCTGAACCAGTCAAAGAAGACTACTCAGGGAAATTTAATGTGCGGGTCCCAAAGAGT
>JARLHU010000032.1 GCA_031292095.1 Desulfosporosinus sp. | reverse complement strand
TCCCCAAAGGCAAACGTTTTTATCCCGCTAACAACATTGGAGAGTCCATAAACGAATTGCCAGATAAATTCTGTGTATTTAAGCATCGACCCCGAAATATCGCAAAGTAAAATAATCCTTGGTCGTCCCTTGCGTCGACTGCGGTAACGTCGCTCCACAAGCACCCCACCATAACGAATATTTTTACGCAACGTCGAGCGCATATCCAGACCACCCCGCCTTCGGGCTGCTCGGTAGCGACGAGTTACCTGACTTGCCAAGCGTTGACTGAGGCGGCGAATTAAGCGTATGACTTCCGGCCATTCTTCCGGGGAAATCTTCTTTAAATCCCGACTCAGGACCTCAACTTCCCGCTCGCGAAGCGCGCGTTCCACATCAGCGAGAATACCATCTGAAGACCCAGGAGCAAGAATCGGCTCATCCTCTTCATTTAGCTTCTTCCGCCAATACTCTAAGGATCCACGCAGAACCCGTTCAACCATGGGTTGATGCAAATGATCTACAGGAGCTCCAATTTTCGAGCCCTGCGATGATCTCTCTAGAAAATCACGCAGACGTTGCTTATCCTTCTCTGGAAGACTGGCATAAACAGCCCGCTGTTCTTCAGTAATATCCAATTCATTCCCCTGGAAAAGCAGCTCCTGGCGGGTACTCTCAATCTTTTCATTCCATTGAGTCGTCTTTTGTTCTGCAGCCTTCTGCCACGCCTCTTTTTGTTCCAGAGACGCGAAGTAGGCTCGAAAGGCTTCTTTAAACGCAAAAATATGTTTGACATCCTTAACAAGGGTCGCTTGCAGCACGGCTTCAACCTGATCTTTATCGACCATTCCGACGAGCGTTAACCCTTCGGTCGCATCTGAAATTTCTGAAGGGCTAACTTTAAGGCCCACCGTCCTTAACAATTGAGCGAATTCTACCAGATGTCGGTCGAGTTCACTAACTCTGCTGTCCATGTCCATTGCAATGCCCATGCCTTTCTTCCTGCCCAAGCTTACTAGACTCAAAAAGGAGGCGTTCCGCTCCCATCTCTCGATAAAAAAGTTCCACATCATCCTGGCTCTTAAGTAGCAGCGTCAGTGTTGCATCCACCCAAGCCGGCTCGAGACCAGTCTTGCCCATAACAAGCAACGCCTTGGCCCAGTCCAAGGTTTCGGAAACAGAAGGAATTTTGTTTAAGGCAAGCCGTTCCCTAAGCACGTTTACGGCCCGTGCTACTTCTAACGCCAATCGTTCCGGCAGATCTGGGATTTTGGCCCGCAGAATACGGACTTCTTTATTAACCGATGGCGGCTCTACATGGAGGAATATACACCGACGTTTTAACCCATCAGAAAGCTCACGTTCTCCATTTGACGTCAAGACAACAATTGGGCGATGCTTAGCCTTGATTGTACCCATCTCGGGAATCGTAACTTGAAACTCTCCCAATAGTTCAAAAAGAAAGGCCTCGAATTCCGAATCCGTCTTGTCTATTTCATCAATTAGTAACACAGTCCGCTCCTCACTCAAAAGTGCTTGAAGCAAGGCGCGGGGCAGTAAATATTCTGTGGAAAAGAGGTCTTCCTCCTGCAGTTGCTCTCGACCCATTTGAATCTTCAAGAGTTGACGCTGATAATTCCATTCGTAAAGTGCTTTTGTTTCATCCAGTCCTTCATAACACTGCAAGCGAATCAAGGGAGCCCCAAAGACCAGACTTAACACTTTAGCGATTTCCGTCTTGCCCACCCCTGCTGGACCAGAGACTAAAAGTGGCTTATCTAACTCGGTCGCTAAAAACGTCGTCAGCGCGATCCGATCGTTCCGTTCAGTGATATAACCAATTTCTTCTAAAGCGTTTTCAAATTGATCAAGCGTCATGTGGTTAGCCATATAATCTCCCCCTAATTTCGATATTCGCAGTTCGGTATTCGTGGTTCGAATATTTAACTCCAACCACGAAGTACTAACTTCGAACCACGAACTAACAACTCCAAACTTCGAACCACGACCTACTAACCTCTATCATCTGACCTCTGTCATCACGTCTTCGTACACTTTTTCATAGCCCAGCACGGCTCGTTCGACTGGAAATGTTTCTCGCGCCCAGGTCACCGCTTGTTCGGAAAAGGCCTTGTAACGCGTGTCGTCGGTCAATAGTTCAATCACCGCCTCGCTCATCCCTTGGACGTCCCCAACCTCCGCAAGAAAGCCTGTTTTGCCATGTTGAACAACTTCAGGTAAACCACCAACCCGACTACAAACCACCGGGACCCCACAGGCCATCGCCTCAAGTGCCACTAAGCCAAAGCTTTCCTGTTCCGAAGGAAGAAGAAAAACATCAACCATCTGTAAAATTTCCTGAACACTTTCCTGCTTTCCCAGAAATTGAACTTTGCCTTCAAGCCCAAGTCTTACGACCTCCCGTTCCACCCGGCTCATCTCTGGCCCATCTCCGACAAGTAAAAGCCGACAGAACACAGTTTTCTCAACCCGCGCGAAAATATTGACCACATCCAAAACCCTCTTTACCTCCCGGAAGTTCGAGATGTGGGCTAATATTTTTTCTCCATGGGGAGCAAAATATTTTCTACACCTTCCCTTCAACTTCTCCATTGGAAAGTAAGCTTTAGGATCAATGAAATTGGGAATAACCTCAATTCCTTGCTCCGTTGTTCCAAATGTCTCTTCCGTTTCTCTGGCCAGCGCCTGAGAAACTGCCGTTATCCGGTCGCTAACCCGTAACGCCAAACGAGTTAGCTGAAAAAACTCTTCATGTGCGCCCACCAAAGTGACATCTGTACCATGTAGCGTCGTCACCAACGGAAGCGGTCTGGTCATCATTTGCTTGGCCAAATAAGCACTAATACTATGTGGTATCGCATAATGGGCATGAATGACATCCAGCCCGACATAATTCGCAACTTCAACGATTTTATTGGCAAGTAATAACGTATAGGGCGCTGTTTTAAACAATGGATAGCTTACATCTGTCACTTCATGGAAAAAAAGTTGCTCATGAAATCGATGTAAGCGAAAGGGTCGAGACGAGGAAATAAAATGCACTTCATGCCCTTGCTCACCGAGAGCATACCCTAGCTCAGTCGCAACAACTCCGCTCCCCCCATAGCTCGGGTAACAAACCATCCCAATTTTCATAAACCCATTTGCACCTTCTTTTAATCCAACCTATTCCTGAGATCCTAATAACCTAAGGCTCCATTGGCTAGCTCTCAAAAGAAAGCTCTTCGAAACCTATCGGCATTGCGCCTTGAATCGCTTCGCCAATGATTTTTTGAATATCATTGACCATACACGAAACTTCAAATTCAGCCTCCAGGTATTCCCTTGCTGTAGGGTTTAAACTTACCAAACTATATAAACGTTCAAGCTCTTGCTGCTTCTCCTCGCTAATCTCTTGATCCAACATTTGTGCCTCACGAATCTCCCATTGTTTCAATTGAAACTCGCGAACCATTTTGTGATTACCCTCATCACTCTTAACCTTTTCTTTAGATTTAAGGAACTGCTTGAATTCAACTGATTCAGTCAGCGTCCGGGCCAATTCATGAGCCAAATCATTAGCCGCCATATCTTTCCCTCTCCTCTGTCCACATCTCTATCAATATTTATAACTTATTATATAGAATTTTAAGACCTGAGACAAATAAACCCCTATCAGAAGAACTTCTTCGCAGGTTTAAGAGAACGCTTATATTTCTTGATTGGCGTTAACAAGGTCTTCCAACAGATCAAAGGCCTGTAAACGGCTAAAAGACAGTAAATCGTCCCATTGCTCTCGGCTAATAACCCAGGGGCAATGGACGGCCACCCGACTGGCAAATCCCAACGGACTTCCACCATACATTTTTTCCAGCCGACGTTGAGCAAGACTTACCAACCCTGGCGCATGAGTATTACACGTAATCGGTTCAAGGCAAAGCACTGGCTCTTCCTTATAGGTCACGAGTAAGCTAAATTTCGCGAGCTGTTTTATAGTAACCATCCCGCGACGAATGGACCCTTGCAACGGAATAGGATCCGGCTTGATAACCCCACCCAGTTTTCGCCAGAAGCTTCTTTCTGCGGAACTAGCAATGGAAACACGAAAGCCCACTGCCCCCATATGACGCGCAAAGCGTACTGCAAAACGCGCAAAATCGCATTCTACATTTCCCTCTAATAATAATCCGTCCAAAATGACCAAGCGCTCTGAGCTGCTCAAAATAAGTTCTCCACTTCCAGCCTCACCCAATTGAACCACATTATATCCCGGTAACATACGAATTTGCGGTTCTAACCCAGATCCTTTTTCCGACAAGAAGGATCCTAGGGCTTGTGCCCAATCTTCAAGGCCATCTTCATTCCATTCTGATCGTGGGGAAAGCTCAATTTCAATCCAAGGCATTGGCATGTCTCCTTCACAAACCGACTCACACCTCTTAGTGTTTCACCGGAGTGTAAAGTCTATCCCTGAATTAAGGCACATTCAAGAAAGTAACCAGTCAGTATGCCAGTCTATTTCGCGTCATACTGCGTCGGTATGTTTACCTAATAGCCCCACTATGAGGTAAACATACCTCCTTGTCTGACACAAAATATCCTCGGCATCTTTGACTTGTTATTTTCTTTCATATGCCTAAAACAACACCACTGACAAAAGATCAAATTCGCTTGATCCTCTGAGCAAGTTCTAGCGCAATTGTTCTAATATTGTCCAACGCCGCTCCATAAAATCATAGAACATCAACCATATAACCTGAAAATCAGAAGGTGGAACGACAATCCTTGCCTCATAAGCTTTAAAATCATACATGTGAAATAAGGGCGAAACGACACGAATTAAAAGGGCTAAAGGATATTCATGATTATATCCTTTAGCCTTTTCGCTCTTTTGTTGCAACAAGGCATTAAGACGTCGAATATATTCCTCAATGTATTCCGCGGGATGACCCTGTGCACGGGATCGTCCGAACACTAAACGAGCCTCATCTGAATCATAGAAAAGGTGCGTCACTTCCACACCCAGGCGTGACCCATCCCGTCGATTCTCGATCACAATGTCCGGTCGATCCGCATGAGTGAAAATTTCATAGCTCGTACCCTGCTGAAAATTCAATATTTCTACCAAGGCTAAAGCTGCACTTTCTTCAATGAGCCATTTTTCATCAAGCGAATCAGCCATCATTGCCCCCCTAATCTAATGAATAGTTTACTTTGTCTAGATTTGCAAATCCAACGATCGAATGGACCCCGCTCTGGCGCAACAACTGAATTGCTTCATCGATATCCCGTCCCACAACCTCCGCGCAATGGGCGTCTGACCCCAAGGTGAAATCAATTCCCCGTCGCCGAATTTCTTCCCGCAGGCGTTGCTCTGGGTAAAATTCCTGAACAGGCTTATATCTACCATTCGTGTTCACTTCCAACACTAACCCGTGCTCGGCAACAGCGGATAACGCCTCATCGGCAAGCATTAAAATATCCGTTTTCGGTCGAATCCCAAAGATTTTAATAAGATCAAAATGGCCGATCGTCGTGAATAGCCCGCTACTGGCCGCCCGCGTCACAACCTCAAAATACTCTCTGTAAAGCTCATCTGCCTCTTTCTGCCAATGCTTCGGTTCCTCTTCGGGAACATCAAAAGCCCAGCCCTGAATCTCGTGAACTGATCCGATCACAAAATCGAACGAAAACTGTTCCAATAAATGTTTGATTCTACCCTCGTCGTTAGGACGGTATTCCGCCTCCAACCCGATTCGAACGTCTAACTGAGGATAGTCTTTGGCCACTTCCCTGATCAAAGGAAAGTTCATTTGATCCCAGTAATAGTCGTGATCGGCAAAGCCGATTTCCTTTAATCCGCGTTGGGATGCTTGGTCCAGAAATGCCCGAATTGTTTCTTGGTTTGCCTCCCGATCGTTATGTCCAAGCAGATGAACATGCAAATCCAACATCTCACTAACTCCTCCCCTACCTGGCAGATTCAAGTAAATAACCAGTCAGTCTGCCAGTCTATTTATATAATATGCCTTAAAGAGTTTGTACTCCCGTCTTTACCATTAGATACGGATGCGTATCAAGGTCAGAGTGAGCCGTCTTCGTCGTTGAAGCAAGCAAATCTGCAAAAAAATTACCCGTTAATTTCACATCCGTTCGTCCGACGATCCGACCCTTTAATATACGCAAACTGTGGGGCGCACTAAGAGAATACGACCCCGAAACCGCCTCCTGAGTATGTAATCCGAGCACGGATAAAACCAAGACACCATCCTCCACACCCTGTAAGGCTTCGGCCCAAGGAACCTCAGCCTGATGATTAAGATAAAATCCTGCCGTTCCTTGCGGTAGCGCCGTCGGTTTTGAGCCCCAACGGACTGCATCTTTAACCCGCAAAAAGGGAGTTTGAAGTTGTCCGTTCCGTACCAATTCAGTACGCTCAGCAGGCACGCCCTCAGACGTAACCAGATACGACCCCAATTCCAGCGGACGGAGCGGATCAATGCTTAAGGAAAATTGCGGATGAAATACGGATCTGTGCTCAATAAAATTTTCCTTCGAAAAGGCACCTTGTCCCTCGATTACCCGGTCTCCTGAAAAATTAGGGAGAATAAACTGCCCCAGCATTTCCTCCGTCATAGAGGGAGCAAAGATTACTTGAGTCTGGGATCCAACGGGTGGGGCTTCCTTTTGCATCCCCTCATAGCGATCCACCGTCAGTGACCATAACTCCTCCTGTTCTTGCGGTTGCATAAGCCGACGCTTAGCAAAGCCACCTCCAATCAAGCTATCAAAGGAAAACCAAGCCATAAATTGAGATTGTTGATATGTAACTGCCAGCCCTGTCGAGGTGCGGACATGTTTATAACCCCAGGCCGCTTGGATACTGCCCTGCAGCTTGGCGTTCATGGGTTTATCTGTTAGCCAATGCTTGACTTGATCAAATAATAGCTCGTCATCCCCGGCAATAACTTTCTGTATTGCCCTGTCCTCTACGGCTACCAACGGCAATGGCTCTGGATCAGGGATATGTGCAGCATCCGGGTCTTCATAGGAAGCCTGCTTCCATTGTTCCAATTCCTTAGGCCAATACTCCGGATCGTTATGTGAGGGCAACTGAACTGTGCCCTGACTGCATGTCCCATCTGCCCAAACTAAAAAAACCTCGCCACTTTCACTCTGACGATAAGTTGGAGGTGTATAAACACTTCCGGAGGAATTATCTTTGACACCTAAAGACACCGCTTCTGAGTCATGAACCAGAATGCGCCAGGCAGACAGCCGCAGTTCCTCCTTCTTCGGGACCAGCTGAGACTGATAGAGAAGATCCTCTAATTGTGCAACGAGTTTCATCCGTGTTCCCCTCCCAAACTGACTTGTTGATCCGCATCCATGAGCAGATAACGATGGCTTCCACCGCTTGAAGGAACGGATTGTCCACCCTTGCCACAGGTACCAATCGCATCGTAACACCCTTCGCCGAGCCCCCCACGAATCGCTTCCAACGCAGAAAGAATTTTTCCACTAAAAATCGAAGGCTGATAAATTGGCAAATTCGGATCGGCAACATCGATGATCCCGTCACATTGAAAGACAAAATCCCCGGTTTTAGGATTGACTTGACCGCCACGATACCCCAACAGAAGCAGGTTTTTTTCCCCCACACGTAACTCACCGTTTTGTAAAAGGGTTTCTCGCACAGCTTTCACTTCATCCATTAAATGCTCCGTGGGAGTTAAGGGCAGCATGTGGTCAACCAGCAAACGGATATTGCTCATCCTAGGCAGGGGAATATGTCGATAGCTCTCTGCCCGCCCAGCGCCGGTAACTGGCATTCCTGCCTCTTCGGCTGAGAAGATATCCCCCAACCCGGCTTCCAAAATCCCATCCCGAACTATTGTGACAGTTTGCCTAAGCAGTCCATTCGATGAATAAGGTTGATAAGCCCAGTCCCCGACCAGTGGTCCATCGACAATGTTCACCCCTGGCCTGGCAACCCGGAGACCCTTGCGTAGTTTTCCCTCTTCACCTAATACGGACTCGCTGATATGATCCGACTCCACGGCATGCCCAAAGGCCTCATGTGCCAGTCCCTTTGCTAGACCGTAATCAATAATGAGGGGGTAATGACCACTGGGCAATTGAGGCGCACTGCAAACAGCCTTGGCAAATTCAGCCCGGTCCATCGCCTTTCTCTCCAAAACATGATCCGCTAATTCTTCAAAAAGCACGGTTGCGTCCATCCCACTACGGTGAATCAAGGTGCTCTGAGCCTTGTCCTGATCTCGTACCGTCCCTTGATGCATCAGCACCGCTCTGGGAACGACAAAAGACACCAATGTCCCATCCGAACGCCCAATACACCACTCCTCTTCGACCTGACGATAACTCGTTTGCCAGACACCTTCGGGAAAAACACCACGCAGACTAGAGTGCAAGCTCATCACCATGTTTTCAAGTTCAATCAGGGGAATTTCTCCAAAAACCTTTTGAGCAGGATTCTCTTCCTCCGCTTGAACCTGTGGGGCCTCCCAAATCCGGCGATTCAGCTTCGTCCCGACCCCTTCATTGCGACGGGCTAACTGAATAGCTTTGGCGAGCAGTTTAGTCCCGATCCCTTCCTCTAAAACGTCCGACGTGGCCAATCCCGTTGCCCCGACCTTCGTAAAAGCCTGAACTCCAAGACCACTATCCCAGCCTGTTGATACCCGTTCAAACCGTCCGTTACTTAAGCGCATGTTCCATTCCCTGCGGGATTGGGCCCTGACAATGACATAACCATCGAAAAGCTTAGCCTCGGTCAACACTGAGCGCACCAACGCTTGAATCTCCTTTTGTTCCACAATTACCCTCCTATTAGTAAACATCATGTCCCTCTGAACTAATCAACATTTTCTAATCCGATAGGGGTATTATACCACGAGAAAATAAACCTAACACACCACATGATCAAGGTTCGAAGTTCAATTTTCGTGGTTCAAGATTGGGTGGTAAAGAAAACTTGGCTGGCGCTCACGAAGACACTGTCTTCGCACGTATTAGCTTTCTTGCAGACACTGTCTTCGCACGAATTAGCCTTCTTGCAACTTTGCGAAAGCGACCGCCTAGTTGCACTTATGCTTAGACGAAGACACTGTCTTCGCACGTATCAACCCTTCTTGCAGTATATAACGTAAGTTTATACTTTCTGTATAGTATAAAAAATATCCCGAGGCTTGTATAATAGGGAAAGCCTCGGGACACAATTTAAATAGTCTCACGTTTTCTTTTTAATCCCCACTCCTCTCTTTTACTTCACTTGCGACGAATTATTCGTCGCAAGCTTTTTTTTACTCCAATAATTTAACCATAAGTTTTCGTTCCTCGGCAAATCCGAACTTTTCATAGAGATGGAGAGCTCTCACATTATGACTGGTAACAGCAAGCCCCAGATAGGAAACCCGTTGTTCACGGCAATAATCTTCCGCAGCATTGAGCAACGCTCGGCCTGCCCCTTTGCCCCTCCACTCTGGAAGGACTCCTAAATCCATGATCCACCCCTGGTTTACACCCGTTATCTCTTCCCTTGATGAAGCATGAAGCACCAAGTACCCGATCGGTTGGTTTTCTTCGGCAATAAAGACAATAGATCCCGACTGCTGAATCCAGGTCCAAAATCCTTTGAGAAGTGTTTCTCTGTATTTCAGGGTTTCCTCTACCGGCTGTTTACGCCAGGGAGAAACGCTATCCTGAATACCGCTCTTCGCTAGAGCATACATAAAAGGCCAATCCCCAACAGCCCCTTGACGAACTCGCATAAAATCACCTCTTTGGCTAATTTATGCCAGCGCCCCAATCCGGTGCACTCTCGCCAGCCAGAACTTTCTCAACTCAGTTTACTTCCTGAAGCATCGTGTCCGCTTGTGTACAAAGGCTACTTCTCTTTACCCAGTAAGGCATGGACTTTTTTTAGTTTTTCACGAATTGAAAGTTGATACGGACAACGTGATTCACACTCTCCGCACTCCGTACAAGCATCCGCCTTAACGGACATCCCTTGGTAACGCTCCAGAGACCACTGGGTTAAATTATAACGTTGGTAGTACCCTTCAAGTAGAAAAATTCCCGGAATATTAATTCCGACCGTACAGGGAAGACAATACTCACAACGACGGCAAAATTCCTGTCCCAGTTCTCCTTTTTCTAACTCTAGTGCCTCGGCGTCCTGATCTGAAAACATCTGGCTCACTTGAGCACTATTGTCCTCGATCTGTTCCCTAGCATCCATTCCAGGAATGATCACACTAAATGATTTCTGCAAAAGAAATCTCAAAGCAGGTCCAGCCTGCCGCAAGGCCCCACCGGCCAGCGGCTTCATGATAATCGTCCCTAATCTCTGCTGTTTAATTTCTTCAAGGAGTTCTTGACGATTTTCTTGCTCGATATAATTGTAAGGGAACTGAACAGAGACAAACGGATAATCTTTAATAAACCGGGCTAACGTGTGGGGAAGATGCCCAGTAATCCCAATATAAAGAATTTTTCCTGCCTCACGGGCCTTTTCTAGGGCCTCAAGCCCACCACCCGGCGCTGTTAATTCCTCCCATTCCGCAACTGTCCGCACATTGTGCAACTGATAAAGGTCGATCCAATCCGTCTGGAAGTTGCGCAAACTTCTCTCAACATCTTCCGTCATTCCCGCACCCGTCCGCGCCATACTCTTGGTAGCCAAAATAACCTCTTGACGAATCCCCTTTAACCCAACCCCAATCTTTTCCTCACTATCCGTATAACCCCGGGCCGTATCAATAAAATTAATCCCTTTCTCCACCGCCAAGCGCAGCAATCCATTTGCCTCAGACTGACTTACCCGTTGAATGGGAATTCCACCAAACCCCAGCGGAGCCACCCACAAATCACTTTGTCCAAGTTTTCTCTTTTCCATATCTTCCACGATCCTTCCTTTAGGGAGGAAGTTTCTTGGCCCGTTCGCACCCGTTCCATTGCTATTCGCTCGTCGCTAAGGCTAAAACGCAAAACCTCTGGGTTGATCTGGTCAAATGCTATGCCATCCTTGGCGCATTCGACACTAGGAACATCCTGTTCCGTCGCATGTCAACCGTTGCGTTTCTTAACGCCTTATCGACTTCGCTCATTGACGCAATTCCACTCTCCGTGCTCTCTAAGCCAAGAAACTTCCTCTTGTTTGGGGTCAACGGGGGTCCTGAACGATCTTATGCACGTCATAAGCTGTCGTCTTCGTTCATACACGCAATCCCAATCTTCGTGCTCTTTAAGCTAAGCTAGATACAGTATGGCAGGTGCTACCCAAAGATTTGGTGCTGTAACGAGCAGACAAACGAACCGCTCCTATGCAAATCACGAACCATCCCCAACTTGCACATAGCTTTATGCAAGTAGTATGCAAGTACGAAACCGTCCCTCCGCCTCCGCTAATCCCGTTCCAAACCCCCGACCCGAGCCTAGAGGAAGTTTCTTAGCTTAGAGAAGCACTTAGCGGAATTGCGTCAAT
>JARLHU010000248.1 GCA_031292095.1 Desulfosporosinus sp. | reverse complement strand
TTAAATATGAAGCTGAAGGAATGAGAATCTTCTTTGATTTAATATCCCTTCCGACAAAAACTAAATAGTACGTTGTTGACATGTAAACAACGTGAGAACCCGCATTTAATGCGGGTTCTCTGCTCTTTAGTATAGATAAGGAAACGTTGGGAGCAGAATGAATAAGTTCCATCATCTATAACTAATATTCACAGTAATATCAGGACCTAATGTTTTTGTCAGAAGGTCCACTGTCGTCTGTTTGGCGTTATTCATTGCCAGCACCTGTAGATCATTGTATTTATTGGTTTGTTTCAGATTATCCATGGTATTTTTCATTAACGTATTCGTCAGTGGTTCATGACTAGGGTCAAGCTTCTGCGCATCATCAAGTGGATGGGACTTATTTATTAACGCACCTCCATCAGTCCGTGCATGCTCATTGTAAACCATTAGAACCGTATCCGTTGGTTTGTTTAGTACCAATGATATCGTACGTTGGTTTATCTGAATATCGTTATTCGTTATTTCTCCAAGGTCAATCCCAAATGTAATTTTGTAGTCGTAATCAACTGTAACAGTCTTGGCTAAAAACGGAAGTTGGACCTCGTGTTCAAAAAATGTATAGATCTGCTTGTCTGACACCTGATAAGTTCCCGTTGCCGTATCTTCTAATACATTCAACGTTTGTTGACTATGTAACGTGCTTACAATTGTACTGGTACTGATTGCTACTGGTTCTTTCGCAACTAAGGTCGGATTAACAATCCTCATAATTATTGGAGTTCCTATCACTAGGATACATATTAGCAAAAGAACGATGATCAGGGAAATTGGAGGTTTTGGAAGCCTGATTTTCTTATATGGAACAATACATTCTGCCGAACTTGCAGTTTCTTCTCGAGCAGCACCGAAAATTTTCGAACTGTTTTGGCGATTACCTTTATCACCTTGGTCCAATGATCTTCCAGATTTCAGACAAAAATCACCGAGTGAAAGGAGTTTGAAGTTAGTACATTGACTCATAAACTACCTCCATTAAACTATCGATTGCTGGAATTAGACTTAGAACAATTATATGAGTTCAATTGTACACATTCGACAATTTATACGCAGATCCCTGCATTTCGCACTTCTCGTTTATAACCTTAACATCTTAGCACTCACCCTGACATTTATCAATTGCCAAGCACCCCCACTTTCATAAGTGGGGGTGCTTCAACAGTTCGGGATCACAGAAAATGCCATATGAGTGATGAGCATCTGGAGCCCGTCACCCTCCCATTCTCCGGTTAAGATTGTCACCAGTTCAGGCCAGGTACAGAAATATATATCAGCCTGTTTTTCAATAATAGCCCGCTCATAAAAACGCGAACCAAGTTCCTGGGCCATTAACCTGAAGGCCCCTATCACTGAGACCTCGACTGATTTGGTCTTTTCCTTTGAGCTGCAAGCCTCCAATAGGCTGCAGCCGAAGCATAAGCAGCTTATTCATACTCACTTTATAATATTAATAGTCCCCTCCTTGCGCGGTGGGACACTTGATTCCTTAGCAATATATCCAACCACAGCCGAAGAGCAGATAGTATGTTCTCTTGGAATTCCCAACTCAAAAAGAAATTCACGTAATTCAGGGTCATTCCGCAGCCAGTGCAATTGATTGATATAACAGCTTCCCAATCCCAGCGAACGCGCCGCTAAGAAAAGATTTTCAAGGGCGAGCGAACAGTCTGCCATGGCATTTTCATAATTCGGCCGATTAGAGGCAATGATGAGCGTAGGCGCATGGTAGAAAAAACGGCAGTCTTTTTTTTGCGCCATGGCTTTGGCTCCAAGCTTGCCAGGATAATCATCGTCCGGAGTCCAACGTTGAAATCCCTCCTTCAATAATTCGTTGATCCTGGAAAGAGCTTCTTTATTCTGAACTGCGGTAAACAGCCAGCTTTGATTATTACCTCCACTAGGCGCCCAGATAGCGGCGTCCAGCAGAGCTTCCAGTTCTTCCTCTTTAATTTGCTGTTCCTGAAAATTACGTGTACTTCTCCGTGAACGGATACAATCGAGCACTTCATTCTGAATCATAACTTCTCCTCCTACATATGCTAGGGCTGAATAAAGAACCACCTTCCCCTAATTTAACAGGATCAGTATACAAATTCATGCCTTTCGCTCCATTTTAGATATTACATATGTATCCTAAGCAACCCTATTTTATCAGTTTGGAGAGTTCCCTGAACAGAGGTGTACCTGCTTGCTTCATTAAATCGAAAAATACTGTTTCTGTGTTAGTAACTACTGCTCCCATAGCTGACAGAAGGGATAATCCATTAAGGTAATTTTCCTTGGTTCTTGAACACACCGCATCACCCACTACAAAAACCTGGTAACCATTGGCCAGTAAATCCCTTACCGTTTGAAAAACACAAACATGGGTTTCCATTCCGGTAATAAGAATCTTCTTTCGTCCTAGCCCCTGTAGTGCCAAAGTTACCTCACTTGTACACCCTGAAAAGGAAGTCTTTTCGAAGGTTAACGCTCCCTCGAGATTGTTGCTTATATCTGAAACGGTCTTCCCTAGCCCTTTAGGGTATTGTTCTGTGACGATGATAGGCACACCTAATTTCTTGGCAACGGAAATGAGTGTATTGGTGTTTCGAATAACTTGTTCTCCGTATTTCATAGAAGGAACTAACCTGTCTTGGATATCGATTACCAATAGCACTACTTCGGCCTCTATTAGATCATATTTGTTCAAGGTTAACACTCCTCTCAATATTATTTGGACAAAATTCTTAAAGCATCATCGAGAGCGAGCAGGTATTGTAGTTTCATTACCAACTGGCTCTAAAATAAATAGTAAGACGCAGTTATACCCACTCATAAGATAGCATAACGACTTCTTGTCGTTAATGTTTTCCGTCAATCTTACAGGCCACGGCTTGATCACTCGTATCCTCGGAAAGGATATCAGGATATTGTTTCTCATGCCGCTTTAACCAAATATTAGCATATGAACACGTTGCCGTAGTTTTTATCTGTTCTTTCTTAAAATACTCAGCCACCACTTCCATCATCTGTGCAGCTACACCCTTACCTCTCAAAACAGGATTAACATAGGTATGATCTATATCCATCTCTCCATTACCTTTACGGATAAAAGTAGCTTCACACATCAATTCACCATTTTCATCTGTACTATAAATACGTCCATTTTCATATTTCCAATCCATATCTTTACCTCCCTCTAAATCCCCAAAGCTTAAACAAAGATAAAACTTACCCTAATATTACCTTTTCTCCGTTTGAGATGCCAGTTAATTCACAAAATAACATTTCCTATGCGTTATGTATACTTTCTGCTATTTCTTTCTTCTAAGGACAGTTCAAACAGTTTCTGTATTTTTAAGCGTTTTAAGGCTTCGAGTCTACCACTCCGGACCATGTAGTCGACCTTTTGATAGTCAAGCATAATTCCGCAGCTCGTCAGTTTTAGAAACACCGAAATCAGGGCTGATTCGGTGTTTTTTGTCTAAAATTATTAGTCAGTCAGACTTTGCATAGCGTTTTTTGCCCAGTCCGAATCTTTATAGATTGCTCTGCCAACGCCAACTAAATCGGCTTTTTTATCCCGAAGGATAGCTTCTGCCTCATCTGCTTTAGTAATACCTCCGGTAAGGATAACAGGAATCGATACTACTTCTTTGATTGCCATGGAAAACGGTGAAAAATACCCCGGCTCATTGGCACCCGGTATCGTGTATCTGCACATTCCTCCGGAAATATCCAGTATGTCTACTCCGGCCTGTTCAAAAGCGAAGGCGGCTTTTTTACTGTCTTCAATCGTCAAGCCGCCTTCCAAGTAATCTGTCGCGCCCATACGCAATAGAATGGAGAAGTCACCAACCGCGTCACGAATTGCCCTGATAATTTCCACTTTGATTTTGATTCTTCCGTTTATGTCCCCTCCGTATTCATCCGTTCTTTTATTCGTCAGCGGTGATAGAAATTGGTTGAGGAGATATCCGTGTGCAGAATGGATCTCCACACCATCAAAGCCAGCTTTCTTTACCCTAACAGCAGCTGCTTGAAAAGAATTGACAATCGACATGATCTCATGTTGATCAAGTGATTTAGGAATCTCTGCGTTTTCCTTTGAAGGATTACTTATAGCCGAGGGACCTAGCGGATCAATACCTGTCACTTCTTTGCTGGCGGCACTTCCGGCATGGTTAATTTGCATAACTGTTTTAGATCCATTTTTATGTATTATCTCGGACAGCTTTTTTAAACTGTCCACTAAATAATCTTCTGCGACAGAAAGTTGTCTATTGGAGGCCTTACCCGCCAGGGATACATAACTATGTTCAATGATCACCAGGGAGAGATATCCTCCTTTTGTTTTTTCATCATAATAGTTCAAAACATCCTGAGTGATGCTGCCATCCGCTTCGGATTTTGCGGTAGCCATGGGCGGCATAACCAATCTGTTTTTTAAGTTCAATGGACTATTCTCTAGAGGTTGATTTAAATACGCCATTTTTAGTGCCTCCTTATTGTTTTTCTCTCTATATTCCCACTAGCATTTCTCCGTACTTATTAAATTAACCGCTACAAGCGAATCGAAATTGATTTAAATTATTTATCATTTTCCTTTTTAATCAGTTCTTCTATCTGCTGTTTTGCTTCCGGAGACATTGCATCCATCAGATAATTACGGCTTATTCTCTGTATATTCTGATATTCCTGCCTTATTCTTTCACTAGCCTCTTCGATCTCAACCTTCAGTTCTCTGGCGGATAATAAGGCACATCCTGCCCCCCTGATAATGATCTGCTGTAAACCATCTGACGTTGCAACAACTATATTATATTTTCCCTGATTATCATAGGCAAATTTTTCAATATACGTGTCCGCCGTTTGTGCCTCCTTGGTATATACCATGTGGATATTATGATAATCGATTACTTCTTCAAGATGCCCCTGAACACGGTAAGCATCAAATACAAGGATAATCTGACACTTTCGAATCCCCTGATAATTACTTAGAATATCAAGCAATTTCATCCTGGCGCCGTCCATATTGTCATCTACAAGCTCTTTTAGTTCAGGCCAGGCATAGATAATATTATAGCCGTCCACAAGAAGATACTCTTCTTTGGTTTCCTTCTGTTTGCCGACATAGGTCGCCGGTTCATAATAACTTTCGAGCGCTGTTTTGCGTCTTTTCCAGGCAGACTTTTTCCCTTTGTTCGCATAGAAGGTGTTATTGATAATTTGGTCAATCTCATCTAAACTGATCCACTTCTCTTCTCTGTATTTGGCCTGGTTTTGGGCTGTTTCTTCAACTAAATCGGCTTTTTTCTGAAGATAGCTTTCAACATGCATGTGGTCCTTGACTGCATCCCATTCCACCAAAAAGCCCGCACCATGGGCACAAAATACAGAACCTGTCGGATTTTCCAGGTCTCTTTCCGAATCATATCCGCTACTTTCTATGACCTCTTCCGTATTATGGCATGGTTCGTACCCTTTCAGGCTGCAAAACAACCTGCCAAGACCTTTGGTATAGGCAACTACCTCATGCTGATAATTCCTCATGGTAATAACAGGGGCGCTCCCTACAAGAACCGCCATTTCACCATTTGTCTGTGATAGTTCGCATGTGCCATGCATTTTCTCAAGGTCATTCATAGCTTTTCCTACCATTTTCACAGGCAGTTCCAGCTGAAAGGCATAAAACGGCTCCAATAATATGGACTTAGCTTCCTTTAAGCCTTGGCGCACTGCACGGTAGGTAGCCTCTCTGAAGTCGCCGCCTTCTGTATGCTTATTGTGTGCTCTACCTGAGACTAAAGTAATTTTCATATCTGTAATCGCTGACCTTGTTAGTATTCCTTTGTGAGCTTTTTCTTCCAGATGGGTTAAAATAAGTCTTTGCCAGCTTTTACTTAAGCTATCCTCACTGCATTCTACGCCAAACTGCAGACCACTTCCCAGCTCACCCGGCTCCAATAACAGGTGGACCTCTGCATAATGACGCAACGGTTCAAAGTGACCTACCCCTTCTACAACCTTAACAATCGTCTCTTTATATACAATCCTTCCAGCATCGAAGGTTACCGGGACACCATAACGACTTTGTATAAGGCTCTGCAAAATTTCAATCTGCACCTCTCCCATGATCTGTACCTGAATTTCCTGTAACTGCTCTTCCCAGACAATATGAAGTTCCGGCTCCTCTTCTTCAAGCTGACGCAGCTTGGGAATCATCACTCTTGGGTCATAGCCTTCCGGAAGTATAATCTGATAGAACAGTACGGGTTCTAAGATTGGTGTATTGGAAGCTTCCTCGATCCCTAAGCCTTCTCCCGGTCTGGTTTGGCTGAGTCCTGTTACGGCGAATACAGAACCTGCCTCTATCTCATTCACTGCCTCGAATTTCTGTCCGGAATAGATACGAATTTGATTAACTTTCTCTTCCCAGATGCTATTCGTTAAGACATCTTTCACCTTAAGTTTTCCACCTGTCAGCTTCATGTAGGTGAGACGGTTTCCCTGCTCGTCTCTTGTTATTTTGAATAGCTTAGCCCCGAATTCATCGGGATAGTAAGGTATCAAGGCATACTTCACAATGCCCTGCATAAATTGCTCAACGCCCTGTAATTTTAAAGCTGAACCGAAAAAGCAGGGAAATACTTTACGCGCCTTGACAGCTTTTTGAATCTGCGCGGTTTCAACCTGTCCTGTTTCCAGATAAGCTTCCATCATTATTTCATCACACATGGCCAGTTGGTCGTAAAAGCTGTCTGTCTTAACTTGTTCAAATTCAAGGCATCCATCATCCAGCTGCTTTTTTATTACTTCCATTAACTTGTCCTTATCCGTCCCATTCTGATCCATCTTATTGACGAATATAAAAACAGGTATCTGATACGTGTTAAGCAGTCGCCATAAGGTTTTGGTATGCCCCTGCACCCCATCCGCAGCGCTTATCACTAAAATGGCATAATCCAGCACCTGAAGTGTTCTCTCCATTTCAGCTGAAAAATCGACATGCCCTGGGGTATCTAGTAAGGTAATTTGAGTCTCACCTATTTCAAATATGGCCTGCTTGGAAAAGATTGTGATTCCTCTTGCCTTTTCTAACTCATAGGTATCTAAATAAGCATCCTTATTGTCCACTCTTCCCAACTTTCCAATTTTACCGCTCAAATAAAGTATACTCTCTGATAATGTCGTCTTGCCTGCATCCACATGGGCCAATATTCCAATGACTAATTTTTTCATAATCTATTTCAAATCCTTCAGAATCAACGATTTCTCCTATTTTTACTGAACCCCCAGGATGGGCTGAAGTCCAGACAGTATTTAAGCATTCTTGATAGTCTCGTCATGATTACCAATGTTTCGTAATAAAACGCCATCTTCGATATACTCAAAGGTAGCTCGGATATCCATTGTAACAGTCATTTCGCAGATTCCTTTTTTGCCCTGAACACCTTTTATTCGAAGCGAAGGATGCATTACTGGATGGCTTGTGTGGAATTTTTTGAACTGGTTGTAAAACGCATCTTTTATTTCTTCAGGAAGTTTCTTGAAGTTGCATTCAAAACGTTTAGAACGATTATAATTTTTTAAGGTCATTAATAAAATCCTCTGCATTTTGAGGTGAAGAAATTTGTCCAGCTTTTATTTCTTCATCAACTTCCTTTTCTTCAGCCTGCCACTTGTCAGTCCAAAACCAAGCTTGATCTTTGGGCACGGTTATAACAGGCCGTAGGATCAAGGCGCCATCATCTGTAATTTCATACCTTAGTTCTTCACCTTCACTAACATTTACGTATTCGGTATATTCTCTGGGTATCGTAATCTGATTACGAGTCCGGACAGTAACTTTATTAATTTTTTTTCTAGTTAAAGAGGCTATAACAGGCTGTTCTGTAGATTTCATACTACTTGTCATCTCCTTTTTCAGATTATACGATAATCATATAATCTTTCATTCAGATATATTATATCAAATTAGAAAAAGTTTGTACCTAGAAAAGCCGAATCTAAAGAATAAAGCTGTTGTGAACTCGTTCAGCTAAAGCTGAACATCGAGACTTCGGTGGGGGAGTCTACCTCCTTCGCCGCCATGTATTTCTATTGGGAAAGGCGGCTCGGCGATACTCTCCACCGGAGACTATCGTCACCGAAGTAGAATAAGGAGCACCCACTTAAAGAAGTGGGTGTCTCGGAAAGATTAATAGTTAGAATATGGCTTGCAGAATAAATCCTTTTTCTTCAGGCCATTCGTCTTGGCCTTGGAAACCCAACCCTTGTTGCCCATGAAAAAGTATAATTTCCTGGGAAAATTCACTGCAACGGCTATGTTTTCTACCGCATTTTCTCTGCTTTTGATGATATCTTCAACCATCAAACTAAATGCCTTGTTTAACTCCGCCATGGTTTTACGCACAAAGGGTGTACCTTGGGCCCCAAGGAGCATTCCGCCACCACCGATCATAACACCAAAACGGAAACTATTCTTTGTATTTCGGCTAAAGCTTTCAATGACCCGGATTGCCTCCTGATTGATGTTGGCTTCCGGAAATCCGCAGTTTACCACTGCATAAATCCTGCTTCCCACTACTCCGTCTTGCCGCTGAGTCCAGTAGGCATAGTAGTCCTGCAGGAAGCGCATCAGTATACCGGGCAGACAAAAAACATAAAGGGGAAAAGTAAACACCAAGGCGTCCGCGTGCAGCATAGCTTCAAAGTCGGCTTCAGTTCTCCCTTTCATCAGGCTTTGACGCACGTCCAGCCGGTACACATTCAACTCCTCTGTTTTCATCAGTTTTTCTTGTCTAGCTGTTAACAATCCTGATGTGCTTTCCTCCGAAACTTTGGGGCTGGAACTGATAAGCACTACACGTTTCGGTTCTCTGTTCACAGCAATGCGCCTACTTTCTTAAGGTTTAGATGGTCGAAAACCTGTAATATTTCCGCGTCGTCGCCCTGATCAATCAGCACCTCCACGTTCTGGCGATGTTTGGTGGTGACCTCGATAAACAGCTTGGCATCTTCATCTGAAAGTTCGTCTCCATAGCCGACGATTATCTGTTTCGGATATGAGCTGTACCTTGCTGGATGCATGGTGGATCCGTCCCGCCTTGTTTCGAAGAATGGAAGGATGTTGGGAATCCAACGGTCCAAGGAATTTTTAATATTGGCGCTAAATTGTCCAAAAACCACCTGACAAAGATAGACAACTACCTCACTGTTATTAAAGTCATAATTGATTTGAGTCATGGCATCATTAATGATACATTCCCCCGGCTTTTTCACCCAACAGTCAAAGCAGCCCCTACAAAAAGCGAGATCATTTCTGCCAATTTTAGTTTCTTTCACGGTGAAGCCTTTTTCAGCAAAAAATTTGCTCAGCCTTTGATTTAACCGAGTAAAGATTTTCGTTTGATACTCTTTGTCTGAGATAATGAGTGCCTGCATTTTCTTCACTCCCCTTCTATGTTTACTGTGTCAACTTTAGTATAATGACCTAAGTTTACATTGTCAACATCAGGTGCTATAATGATGTTAAATAGTTATTATCCTTCCTAAAAATCGTGAAAGGAACCGATGTCGGATGCAGAATCAAAGTTATCATCATGGGGATTTAAAGGCCGAGTTGATCCGAATGGGACTCAAACTTCTGGATCAGGAGGGCTATGAGAGATTCTCACTGCGCAAAGTGGCTAAAGCCTGCAATGTCAGTCAGACTGCTCCCTATCGCCACTTTAAAGACAAAGACCAGTTGATTGCCGCTATTGCAGCGGAAGCCACTAAGGAATTTGATCAAAGCCTAAAGCAAGCTTTGGAGAAATTCCCTGATGATCCAAAAAAACAGTTGAAGGAAATGGGCATAGCCTATGTGAATTTTTTTGTGCATAACCCTGAATATCTACGGCTACTTTTTCTTAGCGATATAAAGTCTAAAATGAAGATCGATCCCTGTCTATCTGAGAACCATTTTTTGGACGGTCATCCCTTTCATACCTTTTTTAATGCCGTTAAACGCTATAAAAATAATTCCCCCAATGAGACTATGGGGGAAAAGGAGCTCATGCTTTATTGCTGGGGTTTGGTCCACGGGATTTCGGTTCTGATTGCGAACAGGGATATCCCCTTTGAAGGAGATTACGCCAAACTTGTCAGCAGCATTATGGATAGTGAAAAATTCCTATGGTAAATACCCCGCACAAGCCATTAAATCTGATCCCCGTACCGAACCCTTCTCCTCCTCTAATACCTGGGCTATGTTAGAAATATCTTTGGCAATCCTTTGCGTTGCGTTTAAATCCTCTTTAATTTCAACGATCAGCCTTTTATAAGCATGGACGTAAAACCACTATGCCTTTAGGCTAGTGGATGTAAGTCCATCCGTAGCTTAACCTTGGCATTGAATATACTTTTCGATTGTCTCTTTGCTGACGTTCCCAATACTACAAGCGAAGTATCCGTCTGACCAAAATGTCTTTTCCTTCCAGAATTGTTTCGACAAATGTAGATAATTATCGTATTGTCTCCATATTCTAAATGTTGACATCTGCTTCAAGAGTCTAACGACGTCCAGTATAGATTGTTTTGGATTATAGCTCACCAATAGGTGAATATGATCTTTGTCAACTTCCATCTCAATGATTTCAAAGTCTTTCTCTATTGAAATGTCATTCAACAATTGCTTGATCTGACTAATAAGTGCTTGCGGTACTTGCAAACAAATATTAAATGTGCCATTAAGAGATATTTTGAATGGTTTCTTGAGAAATAATCCATGTTTTCCTCGCTTGTATTCTCTCGATTTTGTTGAACTTTGGTATGGGTTTCAGGGTGACTTTAACTCCTATAGAATCCATAAGAATTGCATATCCTGTACTCATTCTACCTTTGATGAAATACTCAGAACCTAAATACCTAACCTTATCGAATTTCCTAAAACCTTGAATCTTCCCAGTTGGTATTCTTTGTTCTGACCTGACTCCTTTGGATTGTTGGTAATCACCATCGGACACGCACTTCTTAAATAGTACCCAATTAGTTTTGAATTGAACTTCATTGCCTTGACTTGCAATAGCAACCGCATCCATATAATGCTCTTTAGGCAAGTTTAATAGTTGCCTATGCTCTTTAGTTATGAATCCAAATGTCTCTTCTACAAAAGGTAACGATCTCAATAGTTGAACTCTTATGCTGTTCATCTGAGTAGCGTGTTTTAGATGACCTTTAGTTTTTCCACCCTTGAGGGTTATGTTCCCAATATGCAGATCGTCATGGTGTGTTTTGCATAAGGTTATCAAATTACTCGCTTCATCGCTTCCTCCATCTCTCCTAAAGATTATGTGATGTACCTCAAGTTTCCTGTCTTTGGATTTACCTTTACAATACTGACAGGTGTGATTATCCCTATCCAAAACATATGCTTTGGTGTTAGCAAAACCATAGTTGATGCCTTTTTGGTATAGCCATTTGTTGCTTAATACAGCAGGATTCTTTAGTGCATGAGGATCAAATGTTGCCGTTTCAATTATTATCCTTGAGATAGGCAACATCGTCTGAACGAACTTGATTTCCTTCAAATGTGACTTGATCTTGCTAATCATTGTAGGAGAAAACCTATCGGATTTAATTGAGTTCTTTCTGTTCAGCCATTTAGCTTTCCTGTATCTGGTTTTTCTGTTACGCCTATTTCTACGATATTTAGAACGCTGTTTGAGTTTGTCTGAAATATCATTCCTAATTTCAACTTCAGACAGATATATAACATCACCATTATCCTCTGCTGCCGAACTGCCTATCTTGCCACTCCCAGTATCAACGCCTAGTGTAATGTTTTGAGTGTAGTTTGTGGTTTGATATAATAGTTTAATAGTGAATGGTGTTCGCTTAATGCACTTTGCCTTTCCTTGTTTCAGCAACAATCTTGCAATGGCTGAAGTACATGGCATTAATGGAGTGTTGTCAAAATTAATAACATATACCATAAAATCAGACCTTCCAATAAATTCTCTACATTGTAGTAGGTAATGCGTATCTCTACTCTGTTACCAAATAGAGAGTCCGTCCTCATCTCGACAATGATAATTAGGCTTTTTGTACTCACAGCACCGAACCTTACCTCAGTTCTACTTAACTGTGAGCGATAGAGCAATGGTCTGATGCGTCAACCATAGGTATCATGACCTAATTATCGTAGTATTCGTTTCTGAATACTTAGTCTGGTGAACTTAGCCTCGTTTCCGAAGCTACTATCCCTTTAGGGTAGTAGGTAGTTCACTTCCTTCGACGTATGAAGATATATCCATAGCCCTTTCCCCCACGATTTATATTTCCTATAAATACCATATCATAAGTATCACTAACGGACAACAGGTATTTAGCTACATTTCTTTGAGATGCACCAAGCTTTTTACTACCTTACCCGCTCATACCATAATATGGTGATGGCAGAGTATGCCTTGCACCGGAAATGTAAACATCTACACTATGATACTCATTGAGTTTTCCATCATCTTTGACAGTGTGGCAAACCGGAAAGCCCGGCATCAGCTGGAGAAAGGGCACTATGATGGGAATGTGATTGTAATTGATTTGAGCGTTGCCTTGGGAGCGGCAACCAGTGAAACCCCTAACACAAATCTAACTTGGATGCTAATGCAATCGAAGATATAGCTTTTATGACACATTGATGGATGAAAATATTTTTTTTTGGAATTATAAATACAACCTATTTAAAAGGAGTTTCAAGATGCAAAATAGTAATAATATCCCCCTTGTTACATCAGAAATAGCATCCTTGTGGAATTCATACATGAGTGATTCTGCGTCTATTTGTATGTTTAAATATTTTTTAAACAATATTGAAGATAATGATATACGGTCAATTATACAACACGCTTTAAGTCTATCTGAAGAGCATCTTGGAAAAATGAAAAAACTATTTAAGCAAGAGGATTTTTCTACACCTCTTGCTTTTTCAGAAGAAGATGTAGATATTAATGCTCCTCGCTTATATACAGATTCTTACTATATTTCATATTTAGGTCTTATGGCTGGCTTTGGTTTAAATTCTTATTCACTTGTTTTACGATTAGTGTCAAGAGGCGATGTAAGAAAATATTTTTCAGATTGCATAACAGAAACACTTGACCTTTATAATAAGGCTGTAGACTTGCAGATATCAAAAGGACTTTTAATTAAAGCACCACAAGCTGAAGTGCTCAAAGATGTAGCTTTTGTAGAAAATACAAGTTTTCTGAAGGGTTTCTTATTAGATCATCCAAGGTCTTTACTCGCAAGGGAAGTTGCAAATATTTATAATGCAATTTTAATAGACTTAATATGGAGAGCTTTAATTTTAGGCCTTTGTCAAGTAGCCAAGTCACCACAAGTAAAAGACTTTATGTATAGAGGCAAAAACACCATTACATATCATTTTGATGGATTTTCTTCATTATTAATAGGGGAAGATATACCAGTTCCATCTACTTCAGAATCATTTGTCACAGATTCTACCGTTTCTCCATTTTCAGAAAAGCTAATGATGTTCCAGGCAATGTCAATGTGTATTGTAGCTGTAAGTGTTGATGGATATGCCATTACTTCAAGTTTACGATCTGATTTAATTGCTAAACATGTTAAGTATGCCGCAGAGATATTAAAATATGCTAGTGATGGAGAAAAGCTTATGATAAATAATGGATGGCAAGAGCAACCCCCGCAGGTTGTAAGACACGAGGAATTAGCACCAGATTAAAGATCTTATAAAATGGTCCGTTAGGAGGAAGTCTTGAAGTTACAACATTTGTTACATTTTAGAATTACTTCTCTGCATTCTTCGAATTCAATGAAGAATCTAAAACAGATACAACCGGATTGTATTCCGCAAAGAGCCCCAATAATTCTCTGATTAACACTACCACAGCCTTTTGGTGATACGCATCCATATAATTTTCATAGATTCCACTTTCATAGGCAGGTTTTTCAATTTATTAAGTTGAATACCTAAGATTAATTGAATTTTGGAGGTGTTCTATAATGGTTGAATTGAATCAAAGCTGCCCTTGCAAAAGCGGATCAAAATATCGGGATTGTTGCTTGCCTCTTAAGGGACTGCCTGAATTTTTAGTAACATCAGGAATGTGCAACGAATTTACAATCTATGCTGAACGCTATACCTTAAATACTCTACTCAAAAAATCAAAGGAATTCAAAGCATATTTCATCTCGGAGAGATCAAAGATAGCTAAGCCAGTCATTTGGGGCGTCGATCCGACTTTATCAGCAAGCATGAGAACTGGTGAAATTCAAGGTCTTCTTAATTTAATTATTGTAAAAAAATCACCAATTAGTCTCGATGATGCTTTTGATGCAGCGCATGAATTAAGACATTTATTTTTAGCTCAACAGGGCTTTCCTAAGGCTTCAATAACCGACCTTGGTTTGAAGATTGAATTTGATACAACCTTTGCCACGATTTTATTAAACTCAATTATGGATCCCCTCGTTAATTCTGGCTTAACTCAATTCGGTTTTGATTTATGGAGTTATTTTGATAAAGCAAGTCGCGAACAACGCATAGTGAAAGAACGGGGGCTCAAAGAGCCGCTGCAAAACAAAGATAGGTATTTAGAAGTATTGTTTTATATACAAAAAGCTTTAGACTTTGAATTGGCTAATACTCAATCTAGCAGATTATCCGATGATTTCATGGACTGGTATAAAATGATGTATCCAAATACTGTTCGCGAGGCGACAGAAATTATTAATGAGATAGAATCTTTAGGTTTTGATACTCCTGACAAAGCCAGATTAATTCTTACCAAAATAGTTAACCAATTTAATCTTAACAATATCATTATAATTAGTTAATTATCTTCCCAGCAACGGTCCCTCACCCGGTTGGAACGAGGGGACTTCGATAATTGGGGCTTTACTTACGGTTCTGAGTGTTTGCGACACGTTCCAACCAGATACATCTTAGCTAAGTGTTTCAAACACTCTGTTGTACTAAACCGCTGCGCGGTGGCTTTTTAAGCTCTAATTTAATTGATTTCATGAAATTATCTTTTCGTTTAATTCTATTAAATTTGAAAGGCTGATTTCATGTCTGAAATTGCTCAACCGCATCTTTTGGCCTTTAGCTAAATCACTATTTTTGTTCAATTTCGGTAACACATTCGCTTTTAATCTTTTCAACCAGAAATTGCAGTGCATCAGATAACTCTTCCTCAAGGTATTCTCCAACAAGAGCAACCATCTCTGACGGATCTTCTCGATTTGTGTGATAACTAATGAACAATAAAAGAGGGCTGTTTCGTCTTAACGAAACAACCCCATTGTTGTTATAAGCATAAAAACAAGAAACGTAGGTAATTTTTAACAATGTAACATTTTGTCTTTAAAACGTCAATACACAGATAGTTCCCATCATGTT
The DNA here is from genome assembly GCA_031292095.1 of Desulfosporosinus sp. Classification (GTDB taxonomy): domain Bacteria; phylum Bacillota; class Desulfitobacteriia; order Desulfitobacteriales; family Desulfitobacteriaceae; genus Desulfosporosinus. Next base: position 308 of record JARLHU010000248.1, on the reverse strand, counting down.
TTAAACCTTCACCATCAATTTGCCTCGGATACAGAACCTACCTCTATCTCATTCACTGACTCGAATTTCTGTCCGGAATAGATACGAATTTGATTAACTTTCTCTTCCCAGATACTATTCGTTAAGACGTCTTTCACCGATATTTTGCGTCAGACAAGGAGGTATGTTTACCTCATAGCGGGGCTATTAGGTGAACATGCCGACGCAGTATGACACAAAATAGACTGGCAGACTGACTTGTTATTTTCTTAAATGTGCCTTAATTTATAATCCGATTTCTGCCGCCGCTGTACGCATACCAAGTATGC
>JARLHU010000247.1 GCA_031292095.1 Desulfosporosinus sp. | reverse complement strand
CTGCTTAAAACGGCGACGATCTTGGGCCTGGTTTTTCCGCTCCTTGTTATGGGCATGCCGGTTACAGACCTGACCTTTGCCATTATTCGTCGCAAGCTACGCGGACAATCCAAGGCGACAGCTGACCGAGGGCACCTGCACCATCGTTTACTTGATGCTGGCTTGACCCAACGGCAGGCGGTGCTTTCAATGTATGGGATTAGTGCTTGCTTCGGTATGTCCGCTGTGCTTGGTGCTATAGGGCAATGGATTTGGGCTTTAACTGTGCTTGGTATAGTGTTTACGTTGCTAATTATTATTCTTATGCGCAGGACAGCCATGCTGGCAGTATTTAGTCGACGTCATTCTAAGTAAACTTATTTCCCCAAAACATTTCCCTCTTCAATCGGCATGCTTACACTTCCTTTTCTCCTCATGCATATGATGGTCGGAAGGGGGGTATAAGTATGCCATTAAATGTATTTGCCTTTTACAATGGGTTAAACGAACATGCAAGGGGTTATCCTTATCTTAAACGATATGGGAAAATCATTAACCAATTAGCCCTTTTCCAGATACCGATTCAAATTAATGGAACCCTAACTGAGCGTCCCAGTCGGAGGTTAATTAATGAAGCCCATGCCATGGGGATCAAGGTACTGTTGACGGTTAGCAATTTAACCCCGCAAGGAAAATTTTCCACTCCTTTAATGGGTCGTTTACTGCGAGACCAAGACTTTGCCAACTTGGTTTGGCAGAACATAAAAAATATCTTGGTTGAGTATCAACTTGATGGGGTCAATCTCGATTTAGAGAAGGCGGCCCCTGCAGACCGTTCTCTCTTCAGCCAGTTGATTCAAACGTGGTCTACTCTGTTTCAACAGGCAAATTTCTTGGTCACAATCGATGTGCCAGCTAAGTCCTCTGTCGATCCGTTGGATGTTTGGAAGGGTTCGTTTGATTATCCAGCGATCGGGCAGGCTGTCGATGAGGTGATTATTATGACTTACGAAGAACATTGGCCAGCAAGCCCTCCAGGATCAGTTGCTTCGTTGCCCTGGGTTACCGAAATGTTGAATTATGCAGTAGCCACTATTCCACGTCAAAAAATTTATATGGGTATCCCACTGTATGGGTATGATTGGGCAGCGGGAGGGGGAGCTAAAGCTATCGGCTATAACCGCGCTATTGAGCTGGCACGACGTCACGGAGCCCCGTTACAATGGGATCCAATTCAACATAGCACGTATTTCCGTTACGGGACTATGGGAGTTCACCATACAGTGTATTTCGAAGATCCCCGTAGCTTAAAAGAAAAACTGGACCTTGCGTTAAGCATGGGAATACGGGGCGTCGCCTTATGGGAAATGAACATTAGTTATCCTCAAGCTTGGGAAGTAATTCAAAATTACGTGGTGCGGTGAAAAATCAAACTAGGAGGTTCTAGAATGCGTATCCATTTCCATGGACATGCCTGCTTCGAAATTGAAGGAGAAGCAGGCAGAATCTTGATCGATCCCTTTTTGACAGGTAACCCAAGCGCAACAGCTAAACCTGAAGACTTTACTCAACTTGATGCGATCTTGGTTACGCATGGGCATAGAGACCATTTGGGAGATGCCATACAACTTTCTCAACAGACAGGAGCCCCTATTATTGCAGTTTATGAGCTGGCAGCGTATTGTCAGAGTCAGGGCGCTAAGACGCATGGTATGCATATTGGAGGAAAGCACCAGTTTTCCTTTGGCTGGGTTAAGCTGACCAATGCTTTGCATGGGTCAGGGATTGAAAATCCTGAAGGAGGGCCCATGATTTATGTCGGTCCGGCCTGTGGATTTTTACTTAAATTTGAAGATAAATGGCTGTATCATGCGGGAGATACTGGTTTGTTCGGCGATATGGAACTCATCGGACTAAGGCACCCGCTCGAGGTTGCCATGCTTCCGATTGGAGATAATTTTGGTATGGGTGTTGAGGAAGCTGTTCATGCCTCTCAATTCTTACGGCCTAAAGTGGTTATTCCAATGCACTATAACACCTTCCCACTGATCGCCCAGGATGTAGGTGAGTTTTTGCATCTTCTTCAGCGCCGGGCCCCGGAGAGTCAAGGCAAGGTCCTAAAGCCCGGTGAGATGTTTGAGGTTTGAATATTGGTTGAGATAAATATCCCGCTTGATTTTCAAGCGGGATATTTTTTTGCACAAATGGTCAAACTTTAAACAAGGGAGAGATTAATAAATCATTATTTCAGAGGAGATGAGTTTAATGACAAGGAAACCATGTTCACTTCGTTGTCTTTATGGTATTGAAGGCCACTGTCGTTTGGAACACATTCTGGGAGAACGGGGACCGATCTGTCCGCATTATGAGGAAGATTTTAATATCATGAGTAGAGGGAGGATCTAGAGTGAAACAACCAAAACCAAAGGTGAAGCGAATAGACCCGTTGGAACCGTTGAAAATGGAGATTGCCGCTGAATTGGGTTTACTCGATCAGATCCATAGCGCTGGCTGGCATTCTTTAAGCGCCAAAGAAGCAGGAAAAATCGGAGGGCTTATGACTCAGAGACGACGCAGAGAAGGTTGAAAACCTACAGATAAGCGTGGTTGAATGATAAATCTTATGATATAATAGTAGATCGTATAGTATTGAGTGGGGAGCGTTATTGAGTTGACAAAGCATCAACAAATTTTAACCTTCATTGAAGATCTAGCAATTGGCAGTAAGGTCTCAGTGCGTTTCATTGCCAAAGAGTTGGACGTCAGTGAAGGGACAGCCTATCGGGCTATCAAAGAGGCAGAGGCCAAAGGATTTGTCCGTTCGATTCCCAAAGTAGGAACGATCCGCATTGAAGGGGTCAAAGAGCGACAAATTGAGGACCTGACGTTGCGTGAAGTTTCACAGATAGCCGAAGGGGTTGTTATCTGTGGTTTTGAGCAGCTTGATCGCTCTCCAAATAAATTTATTATTGCCGCGATGGAATTAGATGCTATGGGACGTTACTTGGAAGAAGGAGCGTTATGTATTGTCGGAAACCGTCGTGATGCCCAAATTTGTGCCTTGCAACACAATGCTTCACTGTTAATCACAGAAGGATTGGAACCGGATGAAGAGGTAATGGCCTTAGCACGCCAAAGAGGATTGGTGATTATTCAATCCCCCTACGATACCTTTGCCGTCACGTCGATGATTAATCGTGCGCTCTATGATCGGCTAATACAGAAAGAACTTATTTTAGTTGAAGATATAATGGTTAAAGACGTCAGTTATTTGAAGGTGGAGGCAACGGTTGAGGATTGGCGCGAACTTTCGCAAAGCACTGATCACAGCCGTTTCCCTGTCGTTGATGATGACATGACTCTGGTTGGAATTGTAACGGCTCTAGATGTTGCCGGAGCAGATCTGAAAACGCCCCTTAAAGACGTCATGAATACTAACCCTTATTTGGTAGGACGAGATGATCCTGTAACCCATATTTCCCGGATTATGGTTTGGGAAGGATGGGAAACTGCTGTGGTGGTAGATCAGGGTAGACTGATTGGCATCCTTAGCTTGCAAGACGTCATTGAAGCTTACCAGCAAGTTCAGAAACAACCCCAGTTTGGTGAAACAGTGGACAATCTTGTATTAAGCGGGTTTCGGTATGTTGATGATGCGGAGCATCTCTCGATCGAAGGGGAAATTACCAATTCCATGGTTGATGACTATGGTTCTGCCAGCTGTGGGGTTATCGTTATGGTTATGAATATGACTGGTTATATTGGGTTGCGCAAGAAGTATCGGCTTAATGCGATCACCGAAAATTTTACGCTCTATCAACTTCAACCTATTCCAGTAGGGACGGAAATTAAGGTCACCGCTAAACTTCTGTTAGTTGCCAAAAAACATTGCAATATCGAGGTGGAAGTGACAGTAGATAATGCTGTGGTTGCCAAAGGGTTGATGACGGCAAGGATCGGTGATAAGAAACTGATTAGCGAAATAGCTCTTTAAAGTCAATAAATACGGACGATCATTAAAATCTCTAAAGGCTCGACACGGAAGGCTTTTTGAGGTTTTATTCGTATCTACTGGTGTTGAGAGAAGTGGGTTAGACAATTCGTTACTTTAACGATACAATTAATTAATTCTAAAGGACTAAGGATGGTGAACTTTGTAAATACTGAAAAAATTGCCGATACCCAATATGGCTATGTTTCCCTTCATAATCATACAGAGTTTAGCCTACTTGATGGAGCCGCACGAATCAAAAACTTGGTTAAGCGTGCAGTAGAGTTAAAAATGTCGTCTTTGGCCATTACGGATCATGGGGTCATGTATGGCATCATCGACTTCTATAAGACCTGCCTTAAAGAAGGGATCAAACCGATTATCGGGTGCGAGGTTTATGTTGCCCCTCATAAGCGGACAGATCGGACGCCAGGGAAAGACGATACCAATCGTCATTTGGTCCTGTTGGCCGAGAATGAGCAAGGGTATCGCAACCTAATTCGGCTGGTTTCTATGGCCCATTTGGAAGGCTTTTACTATAAACCTCGAGTTGATAAAGAAATTCTTCGCAAGCATGCTGCGGGGATCATTGCGCTCAGTGCCTGTTTGGCTGGGGAAGTAGCCGACTATCTGGTACAGGATCAATTGGAGATGGCAGTTCAAAGCGCCCTTGACTATGAGGATATTTTTGGCAAGGGAAATTTCTTTCTCGAAGTCCAGGATCACGGTTTAGAAGAACAACGCAAAGTGATTGCCGGAATGTGGAAGGTGCATGAACGCACGGGAATTCCGATGGTGGTTACCAATGATGTCCATTATGTCAAGCGGGAGGACGCTTTCGTTCAAGATGCTTTGCTCTGCATTCAAACCGGTAAAACGTTAGCGGATACCGCACGAATGCGTTTTTCTAGTCAAGAGTTCTTTTTAAAATCGGAGCAGGAGATGGCTCTCCTGTTTGGAGAGCACCCCGAACTGTTGACAAATACGTCTCTCATCGCTGAGCGATGTCAAGTAGATTTCAAGTTTGGAGATAACCTTTTACCGGTGTTTGAAGTTCCCTTGGGGTATACTTTAGAAGGCTATCTGGAGGCTGAATGCCGAGAGGCCTTTCCACGTTTCTACCCACAGATGACAGCAGAGGAACGTGAACGCTTAGACTACGAGCTCCAAGTCATCTTCCAAACCGGTTTTTCGGGATATTTTCTGATTGTGGCAGATTTTTGTCGTTTTGCCAAGGAGAACGGCGTGGCCGTCGGGCCAGGGCGAGGGTCTGCGGCAGCGAGTATGGTTGCTTATTTACTTGGGATCACATCGGTTGAACCGATGCGTCATGATCTTCTTTTTGAACGGTTTTTAAATCCGGAACGAATCTCAATGCCGGATATTGACATAGATTTTGACCCAGAGGGCCGAGAACAAGTGATCCGCTATGTGACCCAAAAATATGGTGCGGATAAGGTATGCCAAATTATCACCTTTGGAACCATGGGGGCTAAAGCGGCGATCAGAGATGGTGGGCGAGTTTTGGCTATACCCTTGGCCCGAGTTGATAAAGTGGCGAAAGCAATTCCTGCTGATTTAGGCATGACTTTAGACAAGGCTCTAAGTGTATCCCCGGAGTTGGCCCAGATGGTGGAAGAGGATGAAGAGATTAAAAGGCTCTACACCTTAGCTCTGTCTCTGGAAGGTATGACCCGACATGCTTCGACGCATGCAGCAGGAATCGTCATCTCTAAGGAACCTTTAATCAATTATCTTCCCCTCCAGAGGACGTCAGAGGACTTTGTCATGACCCAATTCCCCATGAAAGCGGTCGAAGAAATTGGACTTCTGAAGATGGATTTTTTGGGTTTGCGCAACTTAACGATTTTGCAAGAGGCTGTGCGACAGATTGAAGAGACGCGTGGGTTAAAACTGGATTTACTAACTCTGCCTCTAGATGATCCCCAGACGTATGCGTTATTAGCTGCAGGGAACAGCACAGGAATCTTTCAATTGGAAAGTGGCGGCATGCGTGCGATGCTTAAGGAACTTAAGCCGACGTGCTTTGAGGACATTATTGCAGTCGTGGCTTTATATCGGCCGGGTCCCATGGAACAAATCCCGGAATTTATCCGCCGCAAACACGGCAGTGACATCACATATCTGCATCCTAAGCTGGAGCCAATTCTCAAATCCACCTACGGGGTTATCGTTTATCAGGAACAAGTCATGCAGATTGCCCGTGATCTGGGCGGTTATTCGCTGGGCCGAGCGGATTTACTTCGTCGAGCGATGGGGAAAAAGAAAAAAGAAATCATGGCAGAGGAACGTCAGAACTTTATTCGGGGATTGCAAGATGAGGATGGGCAATGGATTATCCCGGGTGCACTGCGGATTGGTTTGAGTCTTCATGATGCTGAAGAAATTTTTGATTTAATGGCTAAATTTGCGGAATATGGCTTTAATAAAGGACATGCAACGGCCTATGCCGTGATTTCATATCAGACAGCGTATCTGAAAGCAAACTATCCCCTGGAGTTTATGGCAGCACTTATAAGTACTGTGATGGGTTCATCAGACAAAATATCGTTTTATATACAAGATGCGAAGCTTAGTGGGATTCAAGTGCTCCCCCCAGATGTGCAGTACAGTCAAGTCGGGTTTTCCATTGAAAAGCAGGCCATCCGTTTCGGTTTGGGAGCCATCCGCAATGTGGGGGTCAATGTTGTGGAAAAGATCTTAGAAGCCAGGAAAGACGGTCTCTTCAAATCCCTTGATGATTTCTGTTTGCGGGTTGAGCAAAAGGTTTTAAATCGGCGTGTTCTGGAAAGCTTGGTTCGTTCCGGTGCCTTTGGTTCGTTTTGTTCACGGGCGCAGGCTTTAGCTGTCATGGACCAGGTTTTAGATACAGCTGGGCGACGGCAAAAAGATCGGCTATCAGGTCAATTTTCCCTGTTCGATTTAGATGAAGACATGAATGAAGGGATCAGTTTACCTGAACTTTCAGATTTCCCAGAACGAGAGATCCTAGACATGGAAAAAGAATACTTGGGCCTATACCTAAGTGGGCATCCCCTTTCCGCAGTTCTGCCTCAACTTCAGTCCTATATTTCTTCAGATATCCTAACTTGCTTAGAAGGTGAGGAGGAGAAGAAAGTAGCTCTTGGTGGCTTAACAACTGGTTTTCGACAGAATGTAACGAAAAAAGGCGAGATGATGGCCAGTTTTGTTCTGGAAGACTTAACGGGAGGGATTGAGGTCTTAGTCTTTCCTCGGGTTTATGCTCAAACCCGTGCTTTAGGCAATGACCAGGTCATCGTGCTTGTAGGGAAATACATTATCAGGGACGAAGAAAAAAAAATCTTTGTTGAGAAAATTACAAAACTTGAGGACTTAAAGCCTGCTCAAGGGTTAGAGTCGAACATCGTGCCTAAAAACAGCTTCACTCAAACAGTAGGAAAACGTCTCTTTTTGAGATTTCCTGATCATGAAAGCGACCTTATGCCAATTGTATTGAGTATTTTACAGCGTTTTCCTGGAAGTCAACCGGTTTACTTCTATTTTGAGGATAATAAAAAAGTCATTGAAGGAAACCGTGAATTTTGGATTAATGATGGGGATGAATTGAAGAAGGCGCTTCAATTAGTATTGGGCCAAGGCAATGTGGTTTGGAAACCAGCTAAAAATTTTGCTTAAGGGTGTTTTGACAGGCAGGATTATCGGCTTTTAAGGCGAACCCCATGGAGATACCCTGAAATGAAGAGGAGAGACAGCGTGAGTACTGCGATTTATCCGGGAACATTTGACCCAGTCACCTATGGACATCTTGATATTTTAATCCGAGCGAAAGAATTATTTAGTAGCGTGACGATTGCCATTGCTGCCGATAGTAAAAAGACTCCTTTGTTTACCCTTGGCGAGAGAATGGAACTTCTCTTGGAAGCAACCAAAGACATGCCTAATGTCAGTGTCCGTGTTTTTGAAGGGTTGACGGTTGAATTTGCACGACAATGTGGAGCAGTAGCCATTCTTCGAGGACTGCGCGCTTTATCCGATTTTGAATATGAGTTTCAACTCGCTCTGATGAACAAAAAGATTGCCTCAGATATTGAAACGATTTTTCTGATGACCCAGAGTGAATTTTCCTTTGTAAGTTCGAGTGCGATTAAATGGGCGGCCAGTTTACATGCCGGAGTATCGGATTTTGTACCACCTCATGTCGAAAAGGCACTGATGGAAAAGTACGCCTGTCGTAGGACATGACAAAATGACCTAAGCTAGAAAAGCCCTATGTTGCACAATAAGAAGGGCTATGGTATCATAAAACCAATTTAATAAGGGGGATTTTACAGAATGTGGACTGTCATTTATATCGCACCCAACAAATTAATAGCCGAAAAATATAAGAAAATCCTCGCTGACGAAGGGATGCTAGTTCAACTTCGCCCGATTGGATCAGCGCATCTCGCTGAGCATGCTTCAGTCGAAATTCTCGTACCAGAATCTGAAGCCGAAGAAGCGCATGAAATCATTATTGGCGCCATAGGGAGCTAAACTATGTTCAAGGATATATTCAAAAAAACAAAGTATGTCACGATTCAGCCCGCTCCGGTACAGAGACGTTCTCCCTCTGAGGATGTTTCGCCGCAACCACTTAATAAAAAAGAATTACCCGACAGTCTTTGGGCCAAATGTCCGAAGTGCGGAGAAGTCCTCTTTAACAAAGATTTGGAGAAAAACGCACGAGTTTGCACGAAGTGTGAGTATCATTTCCGGATTTCTGCACGGGGCCGCTTGGCGATATTAGCGGATGAAAACAGTTTTGAAGAATGGGATTCAGAGCTAATAACGCTCGATCCACTGGAATTTCCAGGATATGAAGGAAAGATTTTGGAGGCGCATGAGAAGTCAGGGTCGACGGAAGGTGTGCTCACGGGGCTTGCAAAGATCGAAGGGATTCCTGTTGTACTTGCCTTTAATGAAGCGAATTTTATGATGGGCAGTATGGGCTCTGTCGTGGGAGAAAAAATTGTCCGTGCAATCGAGCGGGCGATTAATCTGAGCCTGCCAGTGGTCATATTTTCGACTTCGGGAGGAGCTCGGATGCAAGAAGGGATTCTCTCGCTTTACCAGATGGCCAAGACCAGTGCCGCCTTGGGAAAATTGGCAGATAAGCACTTATTGTATATTTCGGTACTGACGGATCCCACGTTCGGAGGAGTTACAGCCAGCTATGCTTCACTCGGGGACATCTTAATTGCCGAACCCAATGCTTTGATCGGATTTACGGGGCCGCGTGTGATCATGCAGACGATGAGGCAAGAACTTCCCAAGGATGCGCAAACTGCGGAGTTTAACCAAGAGCATGGCTTAATTGATCTAATTGTGCAACGTGCTCAGATGCGCTCAGTTTTGGCACGTTTGTTGCGGTACCATCAGGAAGGGGTTCAGTATGCTGCAACTGTTTGATTTTGAAAAGCCTATAGCGGAACTCGAACAGAAAATTACGGAACTTCAAAAATTTTCCACAGACAAGGAAATTGACCTTACTCAGGAAGTCGCTATACTTGAAAAAAAAGTGGACTCCTTGAAAAAGGAAATATACGGAAACTTGGAACCTTGGCAGAAAGTTCAAATAGCCAGGCACTCTGAGCGGCCCAACTTTTATGACTATGTTCCGTTGCTGTTTGAAGATTTTATAGAACTCAAAGGGGATCGGCTTTTCGCTGATGATCGTTCAATCGCGGGTGGGATTGCGCTTTTTCATGGGACTCCTGTAACGGTCGTCGCCCAAGTTAAGGGGAAGGGCACGAAGGAAAACATTAAGCGAAATTTCGGCATGCCTCACCCGGAAGGTTATCGCAAAGCGTTGCGTCTGATGGATCAGGCCGAAAAATTTGGACGTCCGATTCTAACGTTTATTGACACTCCGGGGGCTGCCTGTGACTTAGCTGCTGAAGAACGAGGACAGGGAGAGGCTATTGCCCGATGTTTGCTTGGTATGGCAGGTTATCACGTCCCAGTGATTAGTACGGTCATCGGAGAGGGTGGAAGTGGCGGTGCACTCGCTCTTGGGGTGGGTAATGTGGTCTTGATCCTTGAAAATTCCTTTTACTCGGTTATTGCCCCGGAAAGTTGCGCCTCTATTCTTTGGAAGGACACCGCTAAAGCGAAAGAAGCAGCAGCGGCCTTAAAGTTTACAGCCCAGGATTTGTTCCGACTTGGAGTAGCTGATGAAATCGTTCCTGAGCCTCTGGGTGGAGCCCATAAGAACCTAAGGCAAACCGCAGAGGAAGTTTCAAAGGTCATATCGAAGCACCTTGTGCGTCTGCGCTCGGAAACCCCGGAAGTACTCCGGGAAAATCGCTACCAGAAGTTGCGGAGAATTGGAGTTTACCAAGATGTTTCCGAAAAATCCTTAGGAAATTTAGAAATAGACTTGACTAAATAGACAAGTTAATGGTATTATAGCTAAGTCGTCATTGAACAGCTGACGAATTACTTTGGGCGAGTGGCGGAATGGCAGACGCGTCGGTCTCAAAATCCGATATATGTGAGTATGTGGGGGTTCAAGTCCCCCCTCGCCCACCACATTAATGAAACACAGTAATATCAAGGGTTACAGAGTTGGTAAGAAATTACCAGCTCTTTTTGCGTTTTAGACCGATACATTCAAAGGTAGGTGTGACAGATAGACTATTACAAGGCAATAAAAAACGAAAAAGTAGTTTTGGCAAAGGAATTGGGAGTCTTATGTAGAAGAGTATCATTAGTTAATATTGGGGGTTATAACACATAGAGAGATGTTCTAGGCGTTCTTTGGATAAGGTTGACGATGGTTTCCAATAAATTAACACTGCGCATACATCTTACGATTATGGAGTCATTGCTAAAGAAGAACTCCGATTAGTTAAAAAATAAAAGGGCGGGAAATAATTTATGATTCAGGCAGTTATTCCAGGCCGGGAAACTATGAACCTAGAAGTTTTAGTTCTTGATTTTAACGGAACACTAGCTTTAGACGGGCAAATGTTAGAGTCTGTCAGGGATAGCCTCATCAGCTTAGCTCCATCTTTGGAAATCCATATCCTTACCTCGGATACTTGCGGTACCGTGATCCGGCAATGTAGGGGATTGCCTGTTCAGGTAAAAGTGTTGGAAAGCAGAGAACATTCTCAAGAGAAAGCGGATTATTTAGACCAATTTGGATCCCGGGAAATAGTCGCTATAGGGAACGGAGCAAACGATCAATTAATGCTTGAAAAAGCGCATTTAGGCATTGCTGTCATTGGTTTCGAGGGAGCTTCCTTGAAAGCTCTCCAATCCGCTGATTTGGTAGTGAATAAAATAGAAGATGGTTTTGGTTTGCTCTCAGCAACTCAGCGTCTCAAGGCATCTTTGAGACGTTAAGATTAACTTAGCATTGTTTTTCGGGTGAAAGAGGTATTGGTGAAAGCCAGGGACTAAGATTTTGAGCTAGGTGTATGTAACATTTTCCTCTGAGTTGATGCTATTTTCCTTTATAAGAGTATATAAAAACCACTTTATTCGAAGGCTCGTAGCGAATAAAGTGGTTTTTAAAACGTATCTGTAAGTATTAATGCAACAGAGAACCGTCCCCAATTGCACTCCAATTGCACTCAGGATTATCCACTCTTGTGGAATTGCAACCACTTAAGCCATAACAGGTATATTCCTAATTTTAATTGAATAGTCCCCTCGTTCTGACGAGGGGACTTGACACGTAGTATTCGTTATCGTACGCAAGGGTGGTCAACATTTTAGTTAGCAGACCGCCTCTATTTGGGCGACTATTATAGCAGTGTATTCAGGTCAGATCGTTCTGGACGGTCTGACTTTTCAATAGTTAATAGGCACGAAGATACTACCTTTTTTCTTGTTCACACGGTTGACAATCTCGTGCTGTCTGTATATATTGTACATATACAGACAGCAAGTACTTTACTATTCTTATTTACAACGATCACTAGGTTAATTCAGTTCTAACCTCACAGTCAGATAGTAACAATGCACTCGCTAAAAGGAACAATCTACCTTGTTAGCCTAACTTAGTCAGTTAAAGAAGGGAGAAGGTCATCTTGCTATGAACATTATTATTGCCAATTCTTCACCCGATCCTATCTATCAACAGATCGTCTCCCAAATAAAAAATCTCATCTTGAAGGGTGATCTGACGGAAGCAGAAGCCTTGCCCTCAATTCGCATTCTTGCTAAGGAATTACAGATTAGTGTCATAACTACAAAGAGAGCCTATGAGGAGCTGGAGCGCGATGGCTACATCGAGACCGTAGGTGGCAAAGGTTCCTTTGTGTCTACTCAAAACAAAGAATTATTACGAGAGAAACGTTTGCGTGTGGTAGAAGAAAAAGTAGCTGCTGCCATTTTAGCTGCCAGAACTGTGGGCTTAGAGCGGGAAGAGCTTCTGGAAATGTTCAAACTACTTTATGAAGAGAGCTAGCCATTTGCCTGATTAATATTTATGGCGGCGAAATAATGGAGAGAGGGAATAAGAATGTTCAATCAACCTTTAGCGCCGAGTGAACCGAAATCCACAGGGTCCCCTAGTGAAATGGACAGTATCCTAGTTGTTGATAATTTGACCAAACATTTTAAGGATTTCTCTTTACAAAATGTCAGTTTTCTTTTGCCTCACGGCTATGTTATGGGTTTTATCGGACCCAACGGATCGGGAAAAAGTACTACAATTAAATTGATTATGAATTTAATTCATAAAGATGGCGGCCAGATTAAGGTGTTCGGCCTCGATAACCTACAACATGAACTCACGATTAAGGACCGCATTGCCTTTGTCTTTGACGAGAACCACTATTATGAGGAGCTGTCCATTCGAGATATGGCCAGAATTGTGGCTTCCTTTTACAAACACTGGGAAACCCAGACCTTTGACGAGTGCTTGAAAGACTTTGATCTCGACCCTAAACAAAAGATTAAACAACTCTCTAAAGGAATGAAAATGAAGTTTTCCTTGGCAGTCGCCCTCTCCCATAGGGCCGAGCTCTTAATCATGGATGAGCCGACCTCTGGCCTTGATCCGATGGCACGCAGTGAGCTCT
>JARLHU010000246.1 GCA_031292095.1 Desulfosporosinus sp. | reverse complement strand
CATGGATGGACTGATGCCGCGGTGGCAAGGATGGCAAGGAGCGGCGCACATGCAGAAAACCCAGAGGTTTTGCTTTTTAGCCTTAGCGTCAAGCGAATAGCAATGCAGCGGGTGCGAACGTGCTAAGAAACTTCCTCCCTACTACAACGCCAAATACTCCTGCAACGAAAGCACCTCTGGTGTAGTTTGACTCCGTATCTCCTGTAACGCCCGCACGACCGCCTTGGCTGTATCCATGGACGTAAAGCAAGGAACTCCATGTTCGGCCGCTAATCTCCGCAACAAATAGCCCGTCCGTTCCGGTGCTTTTCCTTTGGTAGGAGTACTAAGGATAAAGACAAATTCTCGTTGCCGAATAGCTTCCCTAAGAGCCTCGCTGGATTCACTCACCTCTTCAACTTTTACCCCACACAGTGCTAGGGCCTTGGCTGTATCCCCTGTTCCTTTGACGCCAAACCCCAGCTGAGCCAGTTGTCGAGCTAAGGTGATGGCCTCTGGGCGATCCTTTTCCGCCACAGACACCAAAATGTTCCCCTCGTTCGGAAGGGGAATATGGGAGGCCGCAAAAGCTTTCGCCAAAGCATGCCCAAATTGAGTGTCCATGCCTAAGACCTCACCCGTTGATTTCATTTCAGGCCCCAGCGAGGTTTCGACTTTGGTTAACTTTTCAAAGGAAAAGACCGGAGCTTTAACCACGACAAACGGTACCTCGGGAGCAAGGCCTTGCGTGTAGCCCATATCCTTCAATGTCTTCCCGAGGGAAATTTGAACCGCCAGGTTAACTAAAGGGATCCCTGTGACTTTGGAAAGAATCGGCACAGTTCGGCTCGCCCTTGGGTTCACTTCCAGCACATACACCTTACCTCGAACGACGACAAATTGAATATTGATAAGTCCCCTGATACCGATTCCTACGGCAAGGCGACACGTAAAGTCCTGGATCTGATCAATTTCAGCGGGCGATAGACTCTGGGGCGGATATACCGCCAAACTATCCCCTGAGTGGACTCCAGCGCGCTCGATATGCTCCATAATTCCCGCTATCACAGTGGTTTCTCCGTCTGAGACCGCATCTATTTCAACTTCTTTTCCTTCCAAGTACCGATCCACCAAAATCGGATGTTCGGGAGATAGGTGGATCGCCCGCTTTAGATAGTCTTCAAGTTCAGCTAGATTCTCCACGACTTGCATGGCCCGTCCACCGATGACGTAGGAAGGGCGAACGATCACCGGAAATTCAAGTTCCTCGGCAATTCCTTTGGCCTGCTCTACAGCCGTAACGCTTCGTCCTTCGGATTGGGGAATTCCCAACTGACTTAATAACTGTGCAAAACGTTCCCGATCCTCGGCCATATCAATTGCATCAACCTGTGTCCCTAGAATTCGAATTCCGGCACGATTCAGCGGACCTGCCAGATTAATGGCTGTCTGTCCCCCAAATTGAACTAAAACTCCATCTGCTTTTTCCTTATTCAACACATGAAGCACATCTTCCAATGTCAAAGGCTCAAAATAAAGTTTGTCTGCGCTATCAAAATCCGTCGAAACCGTTTCTGGATTATTGTTAACCATAATCGATTCCACACCCGCTTCTTGCAAAGCCGAGAGGGCATGGACGGAACAATAGTCGAATTCGATCCCCTGCCCGATCCGAATAGGCCCTGAACCTAAGACGACGACTTTAGGGCCGGTGTTGATCGAAACCTCATCCTCTTCTTCATAACTCGAATAGTAATAAGGCGTTGACGAGGCGAACTCTGCTGCGCACGTATCAACAGTCTTATAAACCGGAACAATGCCAACTTCCAGGCGTTGGGCACGTACCTTATCTTCCGAGCGCCCCGTAAGCTTGGCAATCGCTAAGTCAGAGAAGCCCTGAATTTTAGCGAAATGTAATAATTCAGTCGTTAACGTTTCACTTTGCAACCGCTGTTCTAGGAGAACAAGGTCTTTAAGCTTATATAAATAAAAGGGATCGATCTGCGTAAGCATTTGTACTTCAATAATTGTCCAATCCCGGCGAAACGCTTCAGCGATCGCAAAAAAACGTTCATGATCTGTTATCGCCAACTTGTCCTCGATCTCCATCTCCGTCCAGCCCCCAGAGGCTGCAATGCGAAGGCCTACACTACCGATTTCTAGAGAGCGTGCGGCTTTCAACAACGCGGCTTCTAGGGTTCGCTCCATGGCCATCACCTCTCCGGTCGCTTTCATTTTCGTGCCAAGACGATGATCTGCGGCAGGAAACTTATCGAAAGGCCAACGGGGGAACTTGACAACTACATAGTCAAGGGCAGGTTCAAAACAGGCACTGGTATTCCCCGTCACCGGATTTGTCAACTCTGGCAGGGTAAAGCCCACGGACAATAGCGCCGCCATTTTGGCAATTGGATAGCCGGTCGCTTTCGAAGCGAGCGCACTGGAGCGACTTACCCGAGGATTGACTTCAATCACAACATATTCCCGGCTCATCGGATTCAGGGCAAATTGAACATTACAGCCACCGTTCACCCCCAAGGCTCGAATAATCTTCAAGGATGACGCCCGCAGCATCTGATATTCAACATCGCTTAACGTTTGCGACGGTGCAACCACAATACTATCCCCAGTGTGAATTCCTACTGGGTCAATATTCTCCATGTTACAAATTGTAATACAGTTGTCAGCATCATCGCGCATGACTTCATACTCAATTTCCTTCCAACCTGCTACACTCCGCTCCACGAGGCATTGTCCAATCGGGCTGGCCTGTAACCCTCTTTGCAAAGTTTCTTCCATGTCTTTAGCGTTCTTAACAATTCCTCCGCCCGTCCCTCCCAGAGTATAAGCCGGGCGAATAATCAGCGGAAACCCTTGCCTTTTAGCGAACTCTTGCCCCTCTTCGAGGGTCGTCACGATCTCACTTTGGGCTACCGGTTCCCCTAGCGAGAGCATTGTTTCTTTGAACGCATCGCGATCTTCTGCTTTGTAAATTGTTTCAGCATCACAGCCAATCAGGTCTACGTCATATCGCTTTAGAACCCCGCTGCGCACAAGTTCCATCGCCAGGTTAAGTCCAGTTTGGCCACCTAGGGTAGGTAGCAGAGCATCCGGCCGCTCTTTGCTGATAATCCCCTCTAAATACTCAGGTAACAAGGGTTCGATATAGGTGATATCTGCCGTTTTCACATCCGTCATGATTGTCGCTGGATTACTGTTGACCAGAACAACTTCTACCCCTACTTCGCGAAGAGCCTTGCACGCTTGGGTTCCGGCATAATCAAATTCTGCAGCTTGCCCAATCACAATTGGCCCAGACCCGATGACCATGACCTTTTTCCACGCCGGGTTAAGAGGCATCGTTAGCCCTCCCTTCCTGCATTAATTGCGCAAACTCCTCAAACAGATAAAGGGATTCACTCGGTCCAGGCCCGGCTTCTGGGTGGTATTGCACCGAAAAAACAGGCAAATCCCGGTGTTTAACCCCTTCTACGCTTTGATCGTTGAGGTTGCGGTGGGTTACCTGCAAGGGCGTCTGATCCAAACTTTCCTCGGCTATAGCGTATCCGTGATTTTGAGAAGTAATCGTCACTTTTTTCGATAAAAGATCTTGTACCGGTTGATTTCCGCCCCGATGCCCAAACTTCATCTTATACGTATCCCCACCCAAAGCGAGTGACAAAAGTTGATGCCCCAGGCAAATGCCGAATATGGGTCGCTTGCCTAAAAGTCCTCGAATCGTTTCAATTCCCACGCCAACCTCCTTGGGGTCTCCTGGCCCATTGGACAGAAAAACGCCATCTGGATGCAGCTCTAGAATCTGCTCCGCAGAGGTGGAATGCGGAACGACCGTCAGCCGAAACCCACTCTCTTGCATTGCCTGCAAAATATTACGCTTAATCCCAAAATCGATGACCACGACATGAAATGAATCCTTCTCAATTTGGGCAGGGGATAAAGCGTAGGTTTCCGAAGTACTGACCTTAGCCACAACATCTGCCGGAACCAACCACGCTTGCAACCTCGGAATCAACTCATTGAGGTGCTCAAGCTCGGTTGTAATGACCCCACGCAAAACCCCATGTTCCCTGATTATCCGCGTCAAAGCACGAGTATCAATTCCTTTAATTCCTACGACCCCGGACTGTGCCAACGTCCGGGAAAGGTTTTTCTCCATCTGCCAATGACTCGGGTTACGGGCGGACTCTTTCACGATAAACCCCTGAACTTGGACCTTCTCCGATTGGTCATCCAACCTGTTTATCCCGTAATTTCCTATCAGCGGATAGGTCATACATACCATTTGTCCTGCATAAGAGGGATCAGTCAGTACCTCTTGATAGCCTGTCATACCAGTGTTGAAAACCACTTCTCCAAAGGCCTCGCCTGTTGCCCCAAAGGACTCTCCCATTAAAACTTTGCCAGTCTCAAGTACGAGTGCTGCTTTCATTTCATCCCTCCTCGGGAAAAATCCTTATTCATCTTAATCACTTCCAAAGTTCCTGAAAAACTTGATCCAAAATCTCTAAAGCTTTATCCATTTCTGGTTTCTCGACAATCAGGGGCGGAAGGAAACGCAAGATCTTGCCGCCAACACAGTTGATCAGAAGTCCGTTTTGCCGACAAGCTTCTACAATCTCCGAACCCAACTTGGCAACGGGCCACCCTATGATAAACCCTCGTCCCCGGACGGGATCCCCGGTCTGATACTTATTTGCCAGTTGTTCAAGTCCCTTTTTGAAGTATGCGGAGCGTTCCTGGACTCCTTCCAGAAATCCTCCTGCGAGGATTATATCCAAAACAGCACACCCTGCCGCAGTGGCCAACGGGTTGCCACCGAAGGTTGACGCATGATCGCCAGGCTGAAAAGTCTTTGCTACATTATCTGTAGCAAGCATCGCCCCAATTGGTACCCCACCGCCCAAGGCTTTTGCTAAAGTCATGACGTCAGGTGCCACACCACTCCATTCATAGGCAAAGAGTTTTCCAGTCCGACCGATGCCGCACTGCACCTCATCAAAAATCAATAACGCTCCGAATTGATCACACAGCGCCCGCGCTCCTTGTAAAAACTCTTTGGAAGCTGGGAGTACTCCCCCCTCCCCCTGAATGGGCTCAATAAAGACTGCTGCCGTGTTTTTATTAACTTTAGCCTTTAGGCTCTCAAGATCGTTCAATTTTGCATAAGAGCACCCTACTGGAAGTGGCTCAAACCCTTCTTGATATTTTGTCTGTCCTGTGAGCGTCAGGGTTGCCAAGGTCCGTCCGTGGAACGAATTTTCCAGTGCAACTACCTCGTATTTCTCTGCTCCGAAGTTTTTCTTAGCATATTTTCGTGCCAGTTTAAAGGCCGCTTCATTCGCCTCCGCTCCGCTGTTACAAAAGAAGACCTTATCCGCAAAGGAGTATTTCACTAAGCGCTCTGCTAAAGCAACTTGGTTTGGAATCCAATACAAATTTGAAGTGTGCAAAATTTCTTGGGCCTGTTCCTGAATGGCATGTACGATGGCAGGGTGACTATGCCCCAGCGAGTTGACCGCCAACCCTGTCAGAAAATCCAAATAACGCTTCTCTTCCGTATCCCAAACCCAGGCTCCGTCCCCTTTGACGATTGTCATGGGTAGGCGGCCATAGGTATTCATGACGACATTTTTTCCCAGCTCTATAATTTCCTCAGTTGATAAACCTTCTAATTGTTTCAATTTTCTTCCTCCTATCAAATCGATGTTCGTCGTTCGATATGCGCGGTTCGCCGTTTACCGTTCGAACGACGAACTACATACAACGAACCACGATTACGCAAACATCGTTCCAATTCCACCATCTGTAAACAACTCCAGCAAAATAGCATGGCTTTGGCGTCCATCGAGAATATGCACACTTCCCACGCCACCCTCTAGAGCCGAGACCGCACACTCCACTTTGGGTAGCATTCCACCATGTAAAACTCCTTGCTCTACCAACTGATCGACTTCTCCTCTGGAAATCGTAGAAATGAGAGAGTCCGGATCAGAAATATCGCGCAGTATTCCTCGCACATCCGTCAAAAGCAGCAACTTATCTGCCTGCAGTGCCTCGGCTATTTTTCCTGCCACCGTATCCGCATTGACATTATACGTCTCCCCGTTTTCTCCACTGGCGACGGGGGAAATGACGGGGATATAGCCCTGTCCCAGTAAGGTGTTCAAAATATCTGGCGTAACACTCTGAATTTCTCCAACGCAGCCCAAATCAACGTCTTCCATTTTTCCTTGACTATTAGCCATTTGCATGGGCTTCTTCACCGCTATGAGCAGTTGAGCATCTTTTCCGGATAACCCAACACCCTTCCCGCCAAAGCGATTGAGGAGAGATACCATCTCTGTGTTTAACTTCCCTAACAAAACCATTTGCGCGATCTCCATGGTTTGCGCATCAGTGACTCTTAAGCCCCGGACAAATTGGCTTTCAATCCCTACTTTTTTCAGCATGGCATTGATCTCCGGTCCACCGCCGTGAACTACGACGGGTCGAATCCCTACCGAATGCAAGAGCAGCACGTCCATGATGACAGATTCCTTCAAAACGGGATCAATCATGGCATGCCCGCCATACTTAATCACGACGGTCTTTCCGGCAAATTTCTGAATATACGGAAGGGCTTCTACTAAAACCCGTGCTTTGCTTAAGCCCTGTTCCATCGAGGTCATCTTCAACACCCTCCAATCTTCGGCACATTCAAGAAAATAACCCGTCAGTCTGCCAGTCTATTTTGTACTAGTCAGAAAGTATAAACTTACGTTTAAATACTTTCTGGGAGCATAAGTGCAACTAGGCTGCCGCCTTCGCTAGCTTGGCGCCAGCCAAGTTTTCTATATGTCATACTGCGTCGGCATGTTCACCTAATAGCCCCGCTATGAGGTGAACATACCTCCTTGTCTGACGCAAAATATCCAAGGCATCTTTGACTTGTTATTTCCTTTCATATGCCTTAGGTTCTATAACTTCCATTAATAGTCACATATTCGTGGGTCAGATCACACCCCCAGGCCGTGGCTTGTTCTTTCCCAAGGTGAAGGTTTAAGCTAATCTGAACGTCTTTCAACCCTAGAATTTCCTTAGCCTTTTCTTCTGAAAACGCTACACCTTTTCCCGCTTGGGCGACGATTAAATCTCCTAGTAAGATATCCACTAGGCCCGGGTCAAACTCCGCTCCGGCATAACCAGCTGCTGTAAATATCCGACCCCAATTAGCATCTTCTCCGAAGAGGGCGGTTTTCACCAAGCTGGAACCACAAATACTCTTGGCTATTTTTCGAGCATCGTCTTTTGTTTTTGCTCCGGAAACTGTGACTTCCATAAACTTGCTGGCACCCTCCCCATCTCGGGCAATATCCTGAGCCAACTGGACGCACATCATCTTCACCATTTTCTCAAAGTTGAGCAAATCTTCCCCGCTCAACGTCATTTCGGAGGCTCCATTCGCCAAAAAGAGGACCATATCATTCGTACTGGTGTCCCCATCGATCGTCACCATGTTGAAGCTCTCGTCGACCGCTTCACGTAAGATACGCTGCAATTCCGAAGCAGCAAGGTTAGCATCGGTCGTCAAAAAACCTAACATAGTTCCCATATTAGGATGAATCATTCCTGACCCTTTAGCCATCCCCCCAAGGGTGACCACCCCTCCTTGAGAACAAAGAAGTTCACACGCACGTTCTTTGACTGTTGTATCCGTCGTCATGATCGCAAGGGCCGCCCGATGTGCTCCGTCATAGGCAGTCTCCTTCTGCCCGCGAATACCCTTGACCACATCCATGAGGAGCTCCGAACTCGCTGCCCGAATTCCTGTTAAGACTTTATCTAACGGCATCTCAACCCCGATCACACCGGTAGAGGCCACAAGCACATCCTCAAGAGGAACAGCCATAAACATTGCTACAATTTGAGCCATCGCCAACGCCGCCTGATCGCCGGATTCTCCGACACAAGCATTGGCGTTCCCACTATTAATCACAATAGCTTGGGCCAAACCATTCTGCAAATGGCGCTGTGTTAAATAAAGCGGGTGCGCTTTTACCAGGTTTCGGGTGTAGACGCCCGCGGCTTGCGCTTGAACTTGTGAAAAAACCAGTGCTATATCATATTTATCTTTATACTTAATTCCCGCTTGGACGCCAACCGCATAAAACCCCTTCGGAGCCGCCACCCCGCCATCAACTGACTTCCAAATATCTTCAACGTTACTCACTAATTCGCACTCTCCTACTCTGAAAATTGATTAGGGCCAAAGAGCTGTTCCTGAAATTCCTTGACCTTCAGGCCATCCCATAACTAGGTTCATATTTTGGATAGCTTGGCCGGCTGCACCTTTGATCAGATTATCAATGGCCGCGATCAGGACGACATTTCCGGTTCTTTGATCGACCGTTAATTGCAAGAAGGCATTATTGCTTCCGCTGGCAAATTTCGTCTGTGGCCAAGTCCTCGGCGGTAAAACATGGATGAATTCCTCATCCTGATACTGTTCCAGCCAGCACCTGCGCAGGTCTTCCTCGTTGACCCCTTGTTGAACCGCGGCGTAGATCGTGACCAACATTCCTCGCGTCATTGGGACTAAATGGGGTGTAAACGTTACAGTGAGCGGGTGTCCTGCCGCCCGAGACAATTCTTGTTCTATTTCCGGGGTATGACGATGGCTTGCCACCCCATAAGCTTTGAAATTTTCATTAACCTCAGAATAATGGGTCCCTAAAGAGACCCCTCTCCCTGCCCCGGATACACCCGATTTGGCATCAATAATCAAATATCCCGTTTGCAGCAGGTTATTGCGAAGCAAGGGGACTAAGGCGAGTAGGGTCGCTGTAGGATAACAACCCGGATTGGCAATTAGGGCTTGACCCCTAATTTGCTCACGATAAAGTTCCGGCAAACCGTATACCGCTTCTTTAAGAAGCTCTGCTGCGGGATGCTTGATCTTATACCACTCCTCGTAAATTTGAACTGAATTCAGTCGAAAGTCTGCTCCCAGATCAATGACTTT
Source organism: Desulfosporosinus sp. (assembly GCA_031292095.1). Classification (GTDB taxonomy): domain Bacteria; phylum Bacillota; class Desulfitobacteriia; order Desulfitobacteriales; family Desulfitobacteriaceae; genus Desulfosporosinus. Next base: position 9,644 of record JARLHU010000246.1, on the reverse strand, counting down.
AATATTACGAGATAAGAAAGTACTCGTTCTGGCCGCCGTCAACCCATGCGGCAGAGCGCAGAAAAGCACATCCAGATCCGGTACATTTTCATCCTGTAAGATCCCCACATTTTGTCCCGACCAATGTGGATAAACTGAATCATAATCCTCCCCGGCTACGCTGGACGAAGAGAGATACAAATCTTTCACTTCTTTATGGCATTGCAATAGCCGCACCAATTCCTGCCCTGCATATCCCGTGGCCCCAAGAACACCAACTTTCATATCTTGTCCCTCCCTTGCTCGGATTAATTCTTTTCATAATTATACATTTCTGCGCATAAAAATTCAACCTTTTCCATGAAAAAGAGGGGCTCTCCCCTCTAATCTTCGCTATTCACTTATCCGAACGAAACTCCCGCTTGATTTGTTGCAAAAGTTTTTTATCATTTAAAACATCTGAACCGGTAAAGGCGAGTACCTGCATTGCCAACATCACAAGATTTTCCCCATCTGGAGAGAGCGCAGCTTGGGCGAAATCCCGGGTATGCGGGATTTCCGTGCCATTTCCTAACGTTAGATACGGATGAATTGCCGGTACGGCCCGACTGACATTTCCCATGTCTACGGAACCCATTGCGGTTTGTGGCGGAGCTATATTATCGACACCCAGCTCACGCAGGTTTTTTGTGAAACATCCAGCCAATGCCAGGTTCGTATGCATCTCATCATAAGAAAACTCGAATTTCTGCCAAGTCATCTTAGCCGAAACCATAGAGGCTGCCCCTTCCGCACAACGGATCACTTTTTCTCTCAATTCATCCAAGTCTTTACGCTTGCGGGCACGAAGATAAAAACGTGCTACGGCGCGTTCCGGGATAATATTTGGAACAGATCCTCCCTCAGTAATAATCCCGTTTATTTTCATATCCTGTGGGATCTGTTTTTTCAGCGAGTTGAGTCCGACAAAAAAGTTAATTACGGCATCTAAGGCATTAATTCCAAAATACGACGCTGCGACGGCGTGGGCGGCTCTTCCGTGAAATGTAAATTCCAACGCATCCAGAGCAAGGCTGGAAATTATCGGGACGTTTTGACTGCCGGGATGAAACATTATTGCAGCATCAACATTCTTAAATATTCCTTGCTCGACTAAAGTCACTTTCGCTCCACTAGTTTCTTCAGCGGGACTGCCGATCACTAAAATCTCACCCGACAACTCTAAACTCTTACTCAAGATAACCGCTGCACCCGCACTGGCCGCTCCTATTAAGTTGTGTCCACAGCCATGCCCAACTCCTGGTAAGGCATCATATTCCGCCAAAAAGGCAACCCGCGGGCCAGGACGCGTCGACGAGAAGCGGGCCAAAAAGGCTGTCTCCACTCCGGCAATCCCACGTTTTACTTCAAATCCATGTCCCTGAAGAAATCCGCTTAATACCTTACACGCAAAGTATTCCTTATAGCCGAGCTCAGGATGCTCCCCGATCTGATGGGCAATTTCCCATACTTCCTTGCGGAGATGCTGTGCCTGATCCTTGAAAAACGCCTTAATCGCATCCATGGGGTATCCCATCTCTCTCTTTTCAAATTCAGTTTCAAGTTCTTCATGGCTAGTTTGCCCACAACGGAATGGACAATTACAGTTTATTACACTAACGAATTATTAGATAGGGGTTTTTGGTCACTTCGTCTGTTTACTAAAATAGACACTTAACCCTTGATAAATGGCAATAGCGAGCTTTTCTTGATATTCTGGTGTTGTCAACAATTTTTCTTCTTCGAGGTTTGAGAGAAATCCCAGTTCTACGGTTACTGCGGCTTGGTGAGCTTTCTTCAAAACATAAATATCCTGATTTCCTTTGGCAACTCTTTTGCCATTTGTCATACTATTCATCTCCTGTTGAATCGATTGCGCCAATAACTTTCCTTCCGGCGAATCCGAGTGATAAAACGTTTGTGCGCCAGTCAGTTTTGCGTCTGGAAAACTATTCGCGTGAATGCTTAGATAAACATCCGCCTGGGCGTCCATAGCGAGCTGAATACGTTGTGCCAAATCCTCTCGTTTGCGCTTTAAAAGTCCTTGTGATGTTCCTAAATCGCTGTCATCCTCGCGAACCATTATTGTTTTAGCCCCACTTTGCTGAACCAGAGCTTGCAGGCGTTTGGCAACGGCCAAAGTCACGTCTTTTTCTAATACCTTGCTTTTCCCCACAGCACCTGGATCAACACCCCCGTGACCGGCATCGATCACGACAACTCTATGTCCCAAAGTCCAACTCCATATTTTTTTATCCTGTCCACTAAATCCCCATCCGAGGGCTAACGTCATAATAAGAGCAAGCACGATCCCCAGACTGACTACCTTACGTCGTTTCAAATTTACAACCCAGATTGGTCTCATCTCCAACCGCCTCCCCCAGTCTATTCCGTCTTACTTTATGGGGGAGACATTCGGAATATGCATTTAGCTTGGCAGAAAATACACAAGAAGTATAGACTGCGATACTATTGGTGTGATTTATCTCACGCCAATAGTATCGCAGTCGTAACAGTACTACCCACGGATTCGATATATACTAAGCTTAGTCAGCAAAACGTAAGCCCCCCAAACCACAAAGATTTGGGGGGCTTACGTTTTGCTGACCATACTTTTTGAGAAGTGACTCTAGTTGGTATTATTTGGCTAATTCATTATATTGAATAGCCGATCTCCTTAATTCTTTTTGCCTGCACTTGAATTTCATCAGGCAAGGCAGCTACGATCAATTCGATAATAAATAAGAGTCTTTCCCTGTTTTTTCCTTCAAAGCGCAAAGTAAGAATAGGCTCGGTTATAGAGGGGCGGATCATACCCCAGCAATCTGGCAATTCTACTCGTACACCGTCAAGGCGGGAAACGGGGAAATGGGAAAGTCTTTGAGCCACATCGTTGATTAATTGCTGAGCATCACCTGAAAAAGGAAGGCGAATATCTGGCGTAATCAGGTAACGAGGGAGAGCTTTATCCATTTGGCAGAGTGAAATTCTGTTCTTTTGGAGCAATTCTACAAGGACCAAAGAGGAGAAAATAGCGTCATCAAAAAGCAAGTCACGCCAGAAAAAGTGACCACTCAGTTCTCCTGCCAAGAGCGCATTACTTGCTAGAAATTCATGTCTAATAAACCCATGACCTGAACGGGCCATACGTGGAATTCCTCCCAAGCGCGCCACTTCTTCCGGTACTACCAGCGAACATTTGGAATCATAGACGATGACGCCGTTTTCCTTGGCCAGCAGATGCCGGGTAAATAAAGCTAGAATACGGTCATTTTCAATCATCTGCCCGTTTTCGTCGACAAACGCTACCCTATCTCCATCTCCATCATAGGCAATCCCCACTGCGGCCCCATTCTCCCTCACCTGCCGGCTTAAGATTGTTAGGTTCTCAGCTATGGACGGATTGGGTGAGCGATTGGGAAAGTTGCCATCAGGAGTACAAAAAAGCTCCTCAACCTCATAACCAAGAGCCTGAAAGATCTCCGGTGCAATCAGAGAGCAGGCGCCGTTACCGCAATCCAGCACTACTTTAAGTTTTCCCGGTCGAAAACAGGGGAGTATCCTATCGCGGTACAGGTTTAAGCAGGTATCGTCTTGGCGGCAATGACCCGCCCCTGCCGTGAAACTTCTTTGCACCATAGTTTGCTGTATATAAGCCAGTTCCTCCTGATTAACTGGTCTATTTTCTACTAAGATTTTGAAACCGTTATATTCCGGCGGGTTGTGAGAAGCTGTAACCATGATTCCCAAAGCACTTCCGGTCTGCTGAACGGCATAAGAAAAGGCTGGAGTCGTTAAAATCCCCGCATCGATAACCTGACAACCTGAATAGATTAAACCCTCGCTCAGCGCAGCTTTTAGGATAGGAGTGCTTAGGCGTACGTCACCTGCTACCAGAACCTCTTGACCCCGGATCAATTTCCCGGCAGCCCGGCCTAAATCATAAGAGTCTCGCTCCGTCAAATCTTTGCCATAAATACCCCGAATATCACAAGCTTTAAAAATGCCCATCCGTTGTCCTCCAGGGTAGAATCTGGGCTACTTCATCCGGGGGAAGTTGGATTAAACTTTCATAATCATTAATCCGTCCTACGTCCCACCAGGAAAAGTCGCGCTTGTATCCGTAGATAGGCAAACCTTTTCTCAATAAGTAGGGGAAAACATCGCCGGGTAGATCTACCTCCTGCTCATCAGGCTTAAACGCTTCAATACAAGGAAAAATGCGCCTATCTAAAACGTAAGCACCAGTGCTTACAGGCTGGTCCAGATTGGCTTTTTCCAGAAATTTTACCACTCGACTATCTTCATCGATTTCGGCAGTTCCTACTTCTAACCGATAACGACTGGACAAGGCCACAGTAACCAGACCCCCATGGCCTCGGTGAAAATTAAGCAACTCTTGATAATCCAGATGAGTTATGGTATCGCCCGGCACAACGAGAAAAGGACCCTCTTCGGCAAGCAACAGGTTACGAGATCGCCAGATTTCCCCCGCCTTGCCAACTGGTTCTGAACCTAAGCTGTAATTGATCCTCACGCCCCATCTTGCGCCGTCGCCAAAATAGTTTACGATCTGCTGAGCTAAGTAACTTACAGCAATCACAAACTCTTTGATCCCGCTGTCAATGATCGGGAGCATAACCCATTCCAGTAGCGGCTTGCCGTGCACTGGGAGCATGGGTTTAGGTACATAATTAGTTATGGGGCGCAGGCGGGTACCTTTACCTGCTGCCAAAATAAGCGCTTTCATGAAGTACGCTCTCGATTGACCAATTGTTCGACCATACTAGCCGCTGCCTGTGCACCACCGTACTTTTCACCCAACTCTTTGAGTTTTTGTGCATTGTTCCAGAAAGAGCGGTCACTCAAGATTTTTTGTACTGCTTCAGCCAAAGCAGTTGAGGTTAAACCGTCTTTAGACAAGACGATACCTGCTCCGTTTTGGGCTAGAACTGCCCCGTTATCCTCTTGTTCCGCCATGGAGGGCACCACTACCGCTGGTGTCCCGCAAGCAAGACAGGTCATCAGTGTGGAGGAACCGCCGTGAAAAACCGTCACATCGCTGGCTTTAATTAATTCGAGGCCCGGGACAAAACCACGGATCAACACATTATCTGGTGGATTATAACCTGACAATTGCTCTGGTTCAAGAGCTAAACCGGTAGCAATGACCACACTGACGTCCGGCAAGGTACGGAAAGCATCCAGAACAAGGGCCAGAAAATCCTCACCAATTAATGGAGTGCCACCGCCTATGGTAACATAGATCAATGGCCTATCTTTGTTCCCGGCATGGCGGATTTTTAATTCCTCTCGTGGGGGTAAACTTTCCGGCTTTTCCACTAACAGGGGTCCTGTATAACGCACTTTATCCTTGATAGCGACAGCCCATTCTCCTTTGTACTCTGCACTCACTCCACCATCAAGTTCTGGCATTCCTTCCATAATGAGCAGCTGCACTACCTTCAGCATTTCGAAGTTTTCGGCTTTTTTCGGCAGTCGTCGTGTAAAAAGTTCAATTGTTTTTAGTCCATGGGGTTGTAATACAACCATGGCACACGGAATATTATAGGTTTTGGCGGATGACGGGCCTGTCAAATTACCACAAACCATGACATCAGGCTTTTCCGTCCCAATTATTTTTTGCTCTGCTTCCGAGATGATCTGCATTATTTTTTTCATTTGAATCATTGCTTCTTCTTTTTGCTTATCGTCTGTCCCTAATAATGCCTGAAACGGGAAGTTAAATTTGGGTAATGACGGCATAGCTATGCAATCAAGGTGATGACTTTGCAGGATGGGAATTTGTTGTTCTCCGGCCAGAATTTTAACTTCATGCCCCTTACGTTGAAGCTCCTTGGCCACCGCGATCACGCGCATGGTCTGACCCAGTGCTGTTCCTCCCATCTGAGTGGTACATAAAATTTTCACTATTCGGCCCTCCTTTAATTTCATTCACGATAAGTTGATTACTGTTCAAAAAATCGTCCAGCAAAGTGTGAAGATACTCTCTATAATGAGTGCTAATAACCCCTCTAATTTCCATGCGGGGCGGAAAGGCGTTGGTTTCTTGAGAGGTAGCCTTAAGCGAACCCATAGTATTTCCCATAATGACCGAGTGGATTGGGTGATGATAATTTTTGATATAACTATAAAGAAACCCTGCCGAAGAGGCATCACCACAACCTGTAGTATCGAGCACCGGCCCTATATTGGTGACAACAGGTACCCTTGCCCAGTAAGTGCGATTTTCCCGGCGCCAAGAAATTAAGGACGATTGATCTCCATAAGTAATCCAGCAAACCTCAGGCCCAGAGGCAACGATCCCCGCGGCAAATTGCACGAATTCCTCAAATCCTTCCAGATGGTGGCCGGCTACCCATGAAGTTTCATTTTCATTCATCTTGAGAATATCAATTTCTTTCAACCAGTCCGGGGCATCTGTCCACGTTTTTCTATACCTCCCACCCATTTCGTTTAACCCAGTTACTAAGCCGTGCACGTCAAGAAAGAGTAACCCGTGGGTTAAGTTTCTCAACTTGCGCACACATTCCAAGGAAACGTCGCATTCATTCAGGGGCATTAGTAGTATTGCTTCACACCCTGTTAACAAATCCATTTCAGTTAAGGTTAAAGGAGGCATCACATTGATTTGACGGCTAAGGCGTTCCTTTTCATTGATATACGTGAGTTCAATCTCGGTCGTACCCTTCTCTAGGATGCCCAAACCAGATAAATCAATATTGGGATGGCGTAAGAGAGTCGATACTGCCTCAAAATCATTTTCTGCTAAATGGGACAGACAGATCACCTGATCCGAGGTGCCTTCAAGGAGCTTGGCCATTGCGCTGGCGCTGTAGGCTACGGCTCCGTATCGTTCCGATTTATCACCCGTCGGTAGTATAATATGATCCTTAGAAGTTGGACCAGCAATGCCGAATTTAATGGTTATTCACCTCCTGATTCATCCAATTATTATTCACTTAACGACTGGTCGATATGTAAAAAATAAAAGGCATTTTTATCCACCCTTTTCGAATCTCTAACAGTACTCGATAAACCCTCCTCTAATAAGGCACATTCAAGAAAACAGATGAACAGTAGGTCGGAAGCAATCCGACCTACTGTTCATTTAATATATTCTTCATTCAGCACAGAACTTTTTAGATTGTGGTTAAATAGACTCGACCGGCTTTTGTTTTTTACCGATGAACATTGACGCTATTAAGGCAATCACAACAAAGACCGCGGCGGTGATAAAGGCTTTTCGTATCCCATTTTGAAAGGCCAGCTGTTTAAGCACGGACATCAGATGCAACATATCACTTGAACTTGTGATGCCATACACGGAAGGGTGCAGACCATAAGCTGAGATCTTTTGCAGCGATTGCACACTAACATTCTGCATATAAGAAGCAAAGCTAAAATCGGAATGGGTCGTCATGACAGTCCCCAAAATAGCAATTCCAACCGAACTTGCCACATTGCTCAGGGTATTCTGCAAGGCAGAGGCACGATTGACGAGTGATGATGGCACAGAGTTCATCCCGGCCGTTCTTAGGGGCATCATTACTAGGCCTATGCCCCCTGACCTTAACATATAAACCGCTAGAATGGCCGAGTACGTCCAGTTGAAGTTGAGGTTAATAAGCAGAAGTGAGGGTATGAGCATGACTGTAAGACCAGCCATGGCCAAGGGTCTTGCGCCAAACTTGTCAAATAACGCACCACCGATCGGCATCTCAATGGCAGTTATCAGTGCTCCCGGCATCGTTAAAAGCCCCGTCTGCATAGGACTAAACCCAAGCGCATTCTGTAAAAAGACAGGCAGGAGAAACATTGCGCCCATCATAGCAATATACAGAACACTAGTCGCGATATTTGAGGCCAGAAAAGAGCGAATTTTAAAGAGACGTAACTCGAGCATTGGGCTATCCGAGGTCAACTCCAGAACCACAAAAAGGGCGAGAGAAATAGCCGCAGTGATGAACAGTGAAATGATCTTAACTGATGACCACCCACTGGTTGGCGCGTCAGAAAGCGCGTAAAGGAGGCAGAAAAAACCGATAACACAGGTTAGGAAACCTGGTAAGTCAAACTTGCCCGCAGCCTTAGGCTTTAGTTCCGGAATATAAGCCCGTGCCATGAAAAGATTAATAACCCCGACTGGAACATTGAGATAGAAAATCAAGCGGAAATTAAGATTTTGCACGATGTAGCCGCTTAAGGTGGGTCCAAAGGCAGGAGCGAACATAATTGCAATACCCCAAATCCCCATGATCAGCCCACGTCTTTCCGGTTTCGACAAACTGAAAAGAATAGTCATACTAATTGGCATCAATAAGGCTCCACCCAAGGCCTGAATTACTCGAAACGCAATGAGCGAGGAAGCACTCATTGCAGCTCCGCACAAGCCCGAGCCGACAACAAAGACTACCAAGGCAAAAATGTACATGCGCTTAGCACCAAAACGATCGCTTAAATAACCACTGATCGGTGTGAACATACCGACCGTTAGAGTATAGGCTGTGATAACCCATTCAATGGTAGTTTGGTCCGTGGCATACACTGCCATCATCTTAGGAATGGCTACATTCACAACGCTGGAATCCAAGACCGCCATAAAAACTCCCAAGATAACAGCGATCATGGCCAAACCGCTGATTCCAAAATGTTCTTCGAATTTCACTACTCCTTCTCCTCTCTGTTTTATCTATATCGTTAGTCTTTATTCAGACTATCTCTACAATACAAAAAATCTAAAAAACATCAGTGCAGAAAAAGTGTTCCACACTGGTGTCTTTTAATTTCACCATGTTTACGTCTAGTCACCTAACTAATATCCTAGTAATTTTATTTTTGTCCATGAGATCGTACAGAGGTAACTACCGCCCTATGCCATGGAATAATATGTCAAAGTATCGCTTTGAAAGAATGCCGGATGACATCTCCACGGCTAATGATTCCAACCAATACTCCGTCACGCTCTACCGGAACTTTCTTGATTTTCTTTTTTCCTAAGATAGCCGCAATATTTTCGATTTCCTCATCCCAGGCAACTTTAATAACTTTTCTTTGGGCGATGTCCATAATATTTAAATTCAGTAGCCTCTTTGCCCTTTCCCCAAATTCCTCATCGTCCCCTTTGATTATGGTCGAAAAGACCATAACATCCACGAAGAAATCTTTGTGTTTTCCAATATATCTCATGATGTCCCCATCACTCACATAAGCGACGATTTCATTTCTGTCGTTTACCACAGGCAGGCCGCTAATCCGATACGTCAATAAATGTTCAATAACGGAACGTACAGTGTCACTTTCCTTAACTTTATATACGTGGCTTATCATAATTTCATGCGCTTGCATAATCATCCTCCTCATATCTTATTTGCTTATTATTCAAACGTTATATCCAAAAGTATCTAGTTGTATTCTACAAGTACATTATAATTCTGTCAATCAACAAGTTTTTATTTACCTTAATCAACCACAGATTACACAGATTAACACAGAATAAATACATTTTGGCTCTAAACTACAAATCGCTTGTAACTCAATTGATGATCGCCAAAGTTGATTAAAAGGCCTCGTTTTAACCCTGTGGCTTTCAGATAATTTATAAT
>JARLHU010000245.1 GCA_031292095.1 Desulfosporosinus sp. | reverse complement strand
TGGCCCTCTTGGCAATGGATCAAGTAGCCTTTCTGCTTAAGGAGTTTATTCCGGGCAGCTGTTTAACCGATTTATCGGATCCTGCTTCACTATTTCAAATTCATTCGCAGCCGGTGCCACAGATCTTATTGTGTTCCCATTACATAAGCCTGATCCCAGCTGAAGATCTCCCCCGCTCCTGGGACGTTACTTCCGATTCCATCTCGGCTTTCCTTGCCAAAAAGCTGGATGCCGCACTCCTCGTGTTGCTAAAAAGCACCGATATTGATCCGGAAGTCAAAGAACCGGACGTAGACGGATATTTTTGTAAAATTCTCTCCCCCGACCAGCCGGTTTGGTTGCTCAATGGCCTCTATCCGGAACGGCTGGCAGAACTTTTTGAATTTGGTGAGACCTATGGCCTCCGCCTAGGGCAACGGTGGGACGCCTACTAATTTTTTTCAGTTCGGCTATCCTTTACAAACCACAGATGGCTAAATCACGCTACCAATCCCACCACCCTTTGTCTCCCGCCTTGGTGTAAAATGTACCTTAATAGCCTCTACTCTGGCAGGGGTGACTTTCCCATGCAAACGATCCCCTCCGCAAACGGCCGAACGCACTCCAATCAGATCCGGTTTTAAGTTCAGCAGGGAATCTATATCCTCCGGCTTTAGAGAGCCAGCCAAACCACAGAAAAGTCGACGTTCATGACAGTCGGCAATAAAATCCGCAGTTTGTTGCCTGGATAAAAACTGCGGGAGGGAAATTCCTTTTTTCTCCCAGGTATCTATAAGACATCCCTGAGCGCCGCCTTCTTGGACAAACGCAACAAAATCCTTCAAGGTCCAAGCCGCACGAGACAAGGTATCTGCATAAACTACGGCCACCAGCGGAATTCCTTCGGGCTGAACAAACATGATCCCTTGCCTGATTTCCTGCAGGGTTGCCACAATCTCCGACCCAGTCACCTCAGCACAGAAGGCTATCTTCAGGTAATCCGGCCGAAACCGTGCCGCTCCCAGAGCGGCCAGAGCAGCTGCCCCGATTTTCCCCGGAAACTCGCCCAGTGCCACACTGACAGGCCTTTTTCCTTTATACTTTCGGCAAATGTCCGCAATAATTCCGGGCAGCGGAGCTCCCAAAGCTCCTTCGGCCGGGTTCTTGATATCGATGACATCCGCGTCTCCTTCAAAGGCTGCCTGCGCCTCTGCCGGATTAATTACACTGACCAAAAGCAACGGAGTCGCCAAAATATTCACTCCTTTAAAATCTTGCGTTATGTTCAGCTAGGTAGCGAATTGCCTTCACTGAACCCAGTCAAAGAACCCATGCGGGTTTTACCCCAGTACTCTAAACCGTTTTCCAGAAATAGCACAAAGAGAATAGCAGCCGTGATATCCGCAGTCGCACCAGGATTCAAAGGGTGCCCACCTTCTCTTAACCAAGCGTCAAACGCTGCGGTTTGCGCCCGTCCGGCTTCCGTCCGGAATCCTCCCTTTTCCCAAACCCTTTGCGCCCTCACCTGAACTTCTTGGCTCAGGCTTATCCCAACTTTGCGGGCAATGAGCGTGTCCGGGAATTGACTCAAAATAAAAAGATGGGTCTCAGCGACAGCCAGGGGCAACGGCATCCCGGCCTTTAGGCCCCCCTCCAGAACGGGAAGTCCAACCTCAAACACCGTATGAAAGCGATTGACATATTCCCGCGCCACTAAATCCCGGTCAGAGGCTAAGCGCATTGCCTCCAGCAAGGTAATCTCAGGGCACGTTTCCAGATTAACATCATGCTCCTGCGCTTGCCCTATACCTCCCGGATTAGCCAGGCGAATCGCTTCATAGACATAACGGGTGTCTTCTGCCGTGAGTCCGGTCAGAACATCGGTCATCTCCCTTAGCCAACTCTCCCGCGGCTCGCTGGTTTTTTCCCCCGCAACTGTTTTTTCACCGGTTTCCAACCGGCTCCAGGCCATGGCTAAGGGAGCTAGGAGCAGCACAATCCCCAAATTTGTATTGGTCGGAACCACTCTTCGGGTTGCCTGGATTGCAGCCAGGACGGTTTTTCCGACCCCCTGCGCTTTAACACGCCCCAGCGGCTCGCCTATGGCGACTGCACTCAATTGGAAATCTTCCAGAAGACAGTCAGAAAAATCATGCCGGCGATTCACATTTCCCACTTTCGGCGCAGAGGCTTCCATAATACAGGCTACTTGGGCAGCCCTCGCAATATCCCAACGAAAATCAGCTTTTGGCATAGATATCCGCCTTCTCCGTTCGTTCAGCCAATTGAGCCTGGTTAACCGCATACTCGGCCACGACGCGGGCGATATTAACGGAACTCACAGATTGAAGGCCGCTCCAACCCGGAATTCCGTTCGCTTCAATGATATAAGGTAACCCGTGGCTAATCAGGATATCCACACCGACACAGTCCGCTCCTAAAATCTCCGCCGTTTTGAGAGCCAAGCCCTCCAGGACAGGATCCGGCTTGACATATTCCGCGATAGCACCACAGGCAATATTGGTTTTCCAACTCTCTCCGCGACGGCGCATGGCGCCAACGACTTCCCCACCAACCACCAGCAGTCGGTAATCTTCATTATTATGGGGCAGGAACTTTTGCAAGTAATAAACGGACCGGCCTAACTCCAAAGCCCGAAAAACGCGGTAGGCAACCTCAGGATCCTCGACTAAAGCCATCCCTTTCCCCAGAGAGCCAAAAAGAGGTTTTACGACCACCGCCCCCATACTTTTTACCGCTGCCAGCGCTTGGTCAATACTTTCCGTCACCACCGTTTGAGGAACCGGCAAACCCGCATCAGCTAGTATAGCGGACGTGTAAAACTTGTCCACGGTTTTCTCTATAGTTCCTGGCCGATTGATGATTCTTAGGCCCAAGTTTTCCAGACGATGCAGTACATCCACCCGGTAAATCACCTGTTCCAGGGATCCACCGGGGAGAGACCGGACCAGCAAAGCATCCAGTTCTCTCAGGTTGATTGGCACTCCGGCTGGGTCCGGACTGATCGTTGGCGACTCCGGAATAAACGAAGTCAACTTCTGTGGGGAAACAAAAACAACTTCTTCGCCCATGTCTTGCAGGGCTGTCGCTAAATCTTGTCCATGGGCACCTTGGGGGGTTCCCATAATGCCAATTCGTAACCTTTGCTTCATTAATTATAACCTCTATTTGTTTATATCTTCATCTAGACCTCTCAATTTGTACTGAGAGTGTTAACCGTTTACCCATTTTATAATAAATTCTTGTAGGTTAAAAGTATAATTTTTAAATAAGAATGATGTGCGGGATACAATACAATCAACCATAACTTGTTTACTTTTACCCGTACCAATCTAATGTTTTACTAATATCCTTATTAGACTTAAAACTGAAACAATAGTAAGACCGATTGCTCCGCTTTTTTCCATTTTAATTATTTTTTCTTCTGGCATAGGAATTCTTTCTTTCACCCAATCAATGTATCCTTTATTACCAGATAGTATCAGCAAAATTATTCCTGCGATTAACGCAAATAGCCATAAAGATAAGTTAAACCAATCAAACATTACCCTTCCCCCTATCTCATTATACATTGCTACGCATAATCTCACAAATGTGCATCAAATAAGACTCCAACAGTGATCTATTCCAATTCAGACAAGGATACCCGTCCTTCCGTCGCATGGTCTGTTATCTGAAAGTTGAGGTAAAAGACTAGGGATATAGAAAAACATCACTGTTATCACAAAATCTAAAGGAAGTCCCTGTTCGCCCAGTGACAATTAAAGATGGGAAATTTCTGTTCGTATAAAAAGAATAAAGACCACAGGTATATTGTAAACGAGGGAGAATAAGAGGTTTTAAATGCATTGGTTTATGAGATTCATGAGGTTCTGTACTCTGCACTGAGCAATTGCCTACCAAATATATTCTTCTGTTCCGTCTGGCGGATTGGTACATGTTGATATATCAGAATATTGTGCAGTATCTCTCCCTGAAATTATATTTTTGGCTCAACTACTTTGAATATAAATCTTAATGTCATAATGACAGATGCAAGTCTATACTTTATCTCAATTGGTACTGTGTTAGTGTCATTAATAAAATCTAAAACATCCTGCTTTTTGATTTTAGCAAATTTAGCAATAGTGTTAGCACTTATCTTCATGAATAGATTGAACAGCCGTTTCGGCAAAGAAGACCATTAATTCCAGTGGCCATATTGTTTCTTTGGCAATTTTGTTAAGGTCAAAAATAGCTTCTCTGACTTTAGCTACCCTCATCTTAGGGTCTCCTCTATCCGGGTAGAATAATTGACGGACTTTTCCCCTTGTACTCTTTGACCAATTTAAGGATGGCTCTTTCACCTTGTAGCTTAACCGAAACAAAAGCTTGCGCATCTTTATTCATTTTAAGCGTCTCGACTAAAAGGCCCACGACTTCCTCCCGAGAGAGCTCTTTCAGCCTTTTTTTAAATTCTGTTATAGTTAACATTTTTGTAGTGCTTTTGCCCATCCGTCCTATACTCCTCCTGACTAACGATTCAAGACATTACTTTACTTTCTCAAGCAGAACGGGTAAACCATCTATTCTGTTGAGATTAAAAAAGGCAATAAACCTGTCCGCCGAATCATTGCCACTTTGAATTTTCTTTATCATTTTGCGAGCTTTTTGCATCAGATACTCAATGTAATTTTTTGAAAATGCAAAGGTCAATCCTGACGTCATACTAAACTCATTCAGGTGGATCAACCTTATAAACACAAATACCCCTCCAATCCGTAAATTTGGAGGGGTATTTGTGTACGCTGGCATGAAAATACCCCCGCCAACTGTCTGGGAACGAAGTGATCAAACCCACCAGCCAGATAGGTATGATCGCAAAGATCGAATATATCGCCGAAAGCTACTGCCCTTCCTGTGCGCTCGGGCTGATGGCTCTGACGCCCGCCGCGAGCACGGCGAAAAGTAGATAGCCGAGTTAGCAGCAGGCGCTTCTATACGAAACGATTTATTTTGTTCACATTTTACCAAAGTAATATGTAGATAAATATATTGACAAATTTATTGATATACCATAAAATAACAATAAACACTATATAGGAGGGTTACCGTTATGCTAAACCCTAACTTTATCAGCGGAGCAATGAATTCTCTAGTGCCAATTTCCCGTTTCAACAAAGGCGAAGCCAATAAAATTTTTGAGGAAGTCCGTGAAACCGGCTTCAAAATCGTGCTTAAAAACAACACTCCTACCTGTGTACTACTCACACCCGAAGCCTATGAGCAAATGCTTGAAACAATCGAAAATTACCGTTTGCTTGTGGAAGCTGAAAAACGCCTGGAAAACGCCAAGGAAGAGGATTTTATTCCGACGGAACAAGCCATGCTGGAACTGGGCATTAGTGAAGCAGATCTAAAAGATATAGAAGTTGAACTCGAATAGCATGTGGAAAGTAGAATATTTAAAAGAATCCTTAGAGGATATTAAGCTACTTGACCACTCACAGCGTTTGAAGGTGGTGAAAGCCATCAATAGAGTTGCAGTCAACCCACTGCCTCAAGCCGAAGGTGGCTACGGAAAACCCCTGAGCAATAAAAGCGGGACGAACCTAGCTGGTTACTGTAAGATCAAGCTGTTAAAGCTTGGTTTACGGGTAGTGTACAAGGTCGTGCGGGAAAACAACATCATGAAGATTATTGTGGTTTTCGCAAGAGCTGATGACGAGGTATATATTTTGGCTCAAAAACGTATTGAACAATAAAGAAAATGTCCGGTCCCCGGGCGTTTTTTATGATAGCGTGCATTTCCTCAAATGCTAACTGTAATGAATGAATAGGAAATTATCCGAAGTCAGTCACATCAAAAAATACTCTCCAAGAACGGGGAGTGACTTTGGATAATTTCCTATTCAGTATGTGCATTCATTCCACCCGAACCAAATTGACCAGGGCTCAATAGGATTACCTTCTTGGATGTTAGTAATTGTTGAAAGGTATACGAATGTGCTTACATATATCCTTACTGCTGATACGATTATTGCTATTTTTCATACACTCTGGAAAATCAATCACTCATAAAACCTCCTGCCAGGCAAATAACCTTTACTTTGCAAAATTTCGCAAATATGATATGCCCATTAATGAAACTTTAATAACGATCCCTTCCGTATCCGGGCAAGAACGCCCGAATACGCACGATCTGTCGCCTAACGTTCCAAAAATTCCCAATACGCCCCAACCACATTCAGCTTGGCAAAGTGTCGGGAATTCTCTGTTCTACGACGTATCGTGCCCCCAGATTCAGACAGCGCCATGGGTGCCTTTAGTGGTTCTCATAATACCAATTTGTAACCTTTGCTTCATTAATTATAACCTCTATTTGTTTATATTGGTAGAATTTCCCTGCCAACATATTTTCTAAGCAACATATTAATATTACAAACTGTAATTCTTCTGATAGAAGAACCTTTCTGTAATTGCACATTATTCATGTTGAAGAGAAACGATTTAATGGTAGCCAAGTTATATATCACCTGATATACTCAATTTGGGCAGTATCATTAGAACTGCACCTTTTAATGGAATCTAATTAATTAAAATGGTACTGCCTGTATCCGTTATGGACCAGGACAGAGGGATAAAACAGTTATATGTTTAAAAAGTTCCTTCTGGCTAAAGGGGCTTTTTTTAATGCAAACATTGTTTTGTCGCCTCTCCTGAAAAAAGGAGGAAAAATTATGAAATCAACAAAAGAATACTTGGAAATGAAAAATCAAAGAAAAAAGATTGTCATGGTAACGGCCTACGATTATCCATGCAAGCCGAGCAAGCTGATGTGGACATGATTCTTGTTGGTGATTCTCTTGGTAATGTTGTACTTGGCTATGATTCAACCATCTATGTGACGATGGAGGATATGATTCATCACACAAAGGCGGTTAAACGTGGGGCTTGCAATACCTTTATAGTTGTAGATATGCCATTTATGAGCTATCATCTATCAATCAGGGACACACTCTTAAACGGAGCAAGGCTTATTCAAGAAACTGGTGCACATGCTGTAAAAGTAGAAGGGGCTGGCGGCGTGCTCCCACATATCGAAGCACTTGTAAAAGCTGGTATCCCTGTCATATCCCATCTAGGGCTGACTCCGCAATCAGTGGGAGTCCTTGGCGGATTTAAAGTTCAGGGGAAAGATGCCGAAACTGCCAGGAAAATAGTCGAGGATGCAAAACGATGTCAGGAAGCAGGAGCATTTGCGATTACGCTTGAATGTATTCCAAAACAGCTTGCCGAAGAAATTACATCATTACTTTCGATTCCTACGATAGGGATTGGGGCAGGTGTTCAGACTGATGGGCAAGTGCTTGTATATCATGACATTCTTACCTATGGAGTAAATCGAGTTCCGAAATTCGTTAAAGCTTACGCAAATGTGGATAAGCAAATGACTGACGGCTTAAAGGCATATGTAAACGAAGTGAGAAACGAACTTTTCCCTGACGACCAGCACAGTTTCACAATGAAAGAAGAAGAATTATAGACTCTTTTCGGAGGTAGGGAATGACCGTCATAACTTCCGATAACAAGGACATATAAAAGAACTAATAGAAATATGCGAGTAAAATAGCTAAAAACTATTAATTGAATATTGTCTAGCAAAGAGTTAAAATGCTGATTCCCCTTAGCCAAGCTTGGGGAATCAGCATTTTTTATTTGTTACGTATTTTCCTACGAATACGAAATAGCCACAAAGCTAGTCTAATCGCCTTGATCCGCGCATGGACGCGCGTGCGATTCTGTGGCATTGCATATAACGTGTCGCGTGTTCCCGTAGTCTGGTTACTACTTTCATATACTACCATATTTTGGTAGTACACTGTTATCGGACGTCGGTTGAAACAGCTCAGACAATCCATCCCCCCTTTGCTCAGTAAAATTCAACCTGCGAACAATGACTTTTTCTATAATTAAGGAGCCTCATAAATCCCTAGAAGTTGTTCGCTGTGCAATTCCCCCAGATTTAGAACCGGGCACGGACCGGTACTTTTACAGTTCCCGTTCCAAATAATCCATTTCTATGCCAAATTATGTATCGAATGAAATCACTCAACAGTAAAGCAACAATCCCTCTGATTTAATAATTCAAAATCACAGCTATTAATTTTAGATAATTCTATTTTTTTATATAACATCTCCTCAAATTCATTCCACCCGCACCAAATTGACCAGAGCTCAATAGGATTACCTTCTTGGATGTTAGTAATTAAATACTCTTGAAGTTGGTTTGTCCAATTAATACTAAAGCTCCCACCAAGCCAATAAATGTATCTTTTCTTAATAGATTCTTCTGTTCCATCTGGCGGATTGGTACATGTTGATATTTGTAATCCACCAGTATCAATGCCTTCAGGAATTAACATTGCTCTAATATCATCACGGAGTTTATCAAAATTCCAGAATGATTCCGGTCGATGATTCAGTTTCATCTCCCTTAATTCCTTAACCGTCCCTTTAATAATACCGGACAAATCAATTTCTGGTAATTCATAGTCAGATGCAATAAAAGTAAATCTACTCAAATAATCACTCCCTTTATTAATAGAAATAATAAGGATCATCGTTACATTGTCGAAGGAGAATATTAAATCACAATGTACAAATTTACTTTAGGCATATGAAAGAAAATAACAAGTCAAAGATGCCAAGGCTTTTTTGGGTCAGACAAGGAGGTAAGTCCCCCTCATAGCGGGGCTATTTGGGGGACTTACCGACGCAGTATGACACAAAATAGACTGGCATACTGACTGGTTATTTCCTTGAATGTGCCTTAGGTGAGATTTTCTGGTTTGATGTTGGGTTTGAGGATATTCCTAACGAATCAAAGATCAGACCTGCTGTTATTGTGTACGAAGAGGATGACGAATTGTTGATCTTAGTTGCAACTACATCTGTATCGCCACATGATCCGCC
Source organism: Desulfosporosinus sp. (assembly GCA_031292095.1). Taxonomy (GTDB): domain Bacteria; phylum Bacillota; class Desulfitobacteriia; order Desulfitobacteriales; family Desulfitobacteriaceae; genus Desulfosporosinus. The sequence continues at coordinate 4,613 of JARLHU010000245.1, read as the reverse complement.
AAAATACTTCGATCAATATAAAATACCAGTCCTCAATTGGCGTAAAGTTGGGTTATCGAAACCTTCTTGGGTCAAAAGCTTAAAATTGATTCCATCTAACACGAACCCAGTTGCGCGATTTAGTTAAAGATGATGATTTCATTGGGCGTATGTCCGAACTGGACTTCAATTATTTAGTGGATGAAATCGAACGAATATATTATGATTGAAAGACCTCATTCACGGGGTCTTTCTTGGTTATACCCACATTCAAAGTCAGACGAAATAGGAATGCGTGAGAATGGACATTTCGCCTAACGTCCTGTGAATTCCCGACGCGTCCCAACCACATACATCATCCTCCAAGTGTCGGGAATTCATTATCTCGATATCGGGATAATACTTGGGACAGAATCTGTCCATTCATTTAGGACTCAGTACGAACGACTACTCTATAGTGATAAGCCAAAAGACGTCCTCAATAGGTCCGGTCGAAGCGCTCCGGCATGGAAGGAACGTCCGCTTCGCCTGTTACTCAGCCAGACTTCGGCCGGACTAAATATCAGGGGATCAATATCATAAAAGTTACCGTACCTCTGAAACAGCTTCTCAAAAAGCTCACCATAATCGCGTGACGCCAGGGATGGAATCTGAGCGACCAGGGACGTAAGCGTTTCGTCGTCATCGGATAATTGATATTGAACACTCGCGCCATACAGCACCGCATCGTTGGTCCGACCCAAAGCACTCAAATCGTTGGCAGCTACCGGTGGAATCGGACAAATCCCCCACCCGCTTTCAACATTGCCCAAATCATAACCCAGTTCCATCAGCTTATGTAATCCGGTTTCTACCGCCCGCGCGGCAATTTGCAGTGAACCAACCGGTGAAGCCGTCGGGGCAACTAAAATATAGAGATCAGAGGGTTCCCGACCGCATTTTTCCACAATCATCTTCACAACGTCTTCGGTCGGGAGCTGCCGGCTTTCTAAGCAAAAAATGGCAACGGACGAAGGATCTGAATAACCTAACCTGGCAAAAAGCTCTTCGGCCTGGACCACAGCCCGCCCCGGTCCCGAACCCATCGCCGAAAACTTGTCTTTTTTAATCAACCAACCGGCATACTGGGAGGCCAGGCAAGCCCGGATGGGATGATCGGTTACTACTTCAACTGCCGGCCATCGCAGCCCTCCAAAATCCGCCCAGTGCATCGTTACCCTAGCCAGCCCCCCCAGACAAATCGAAGCAAAGCTAAGCCCCGCCTCCCATCCTCCTGGGACAGCGATGCCGCAATCGATTACTTTAGCCCCCCCAATCAAATGAACTTCCACTTGAAACTGTTTTGACCGGGCCAGCAGATCTTGGACGATGGGAAGCGCCAGTTGGTTAGGACTAAGCTCCGGGACTGTTTTTAAGAACCATGACATATTAAAATCTCCCCCTTTCCCCCTTCATTCGCATCCCCGCTGTAGCGGCGAAAAAGCATATCCTGATAGGGTACCGGTAGAAAGAAACCCGCTTGGTTTAGATGTTTATACAATAAGCTCCAGGTAGTTAACCGACAAATACAATTATAATAAAACGTTGGCAGAAGAACTTGCGGCTGAAGGAGGATCAGTGTTCCGCGCACCATTTTGGCGCCCGCCCGTATCCCTGCCCTACCTCGGACGAGAACCGTGCCCGCGAGCATTCCAAATCCCGGCATATCCCCGCAATCTCCTCCAATTGCGATTAGGCCTCTGCGCATGCGCGCTCCCAACATTTGCCCGGCATTGCCTGTAATAAGTATCGTACCGCCCGTCATTCCCCTGTTTTTCCCCCGATAGGCCCCTCCGGCAAAATCCCCTGCCGAACCTTCGACCTTGATTAGCCCATTGTCCATATGGGCGCCCAACCAATCCCCGGCATCCCCCTTAATCACAAGGGTTCCCCCTCGCATCAACGCCCCGGCATGAAATCCCACCGATCCCCAAACGATCATTTCTCCGGCGCCCATTCCTTGTCCGAGCCGCTTAAACTGGGAAAGATTTCCTTTCAAAACCAATTGTGCCGATTGCCCAGAGTTTTCTATTTCTACATCAAAATAGTCTCCAACCTCTTCCTGGCGGTTTCCGCACCAAAGAGGCAAGCTCTTAATCTCTTCGACTTCCTTGCCGGTTACATTCTCTGGATTAATGCTTTCCGCTTCCACTGGGAAAGACGGAACTCTTTTTAAAACAAGTGTAACAAGCGTTAGAGGAGTTTTCATGGAATACCCCCTATCATCAAGGTAAACATCTTTAAGCTAAAACATCCTTCAGATAAAAATGATGCTTTCCCAGGTGCCCTCCGTAATTACCGGCGGTAATACGGCGAACCCCAGGTATCTCAGATGCCGCCCTTATCCCAAGCCGCATCCCCTCGCTCACAGCCTCTGGGGTTATACCGTCAATCACAATTTCCAACACGGCATTGACATCGTTCGGCAGGAAAGTGTTTTGTCCGTCGGCTAGCAACCGGCCTCGCAGGGTCGGACAATATTTTGTATTCGTTGAGGCGATAAGAAATTTATATTTTGACCTAACCTGGCTGCCGCTGCGCACTACCCCGCCTGGGAACGGGAGAATAAGGCCACGCGCAGAGCGTATGCTTTGGACCGCGGCCTCCGCGGCAGTGAGGGCAGCCTCAGCGTTTTCAGCCAGAATCAGGAAATTGCCGCCGCCAATCCCTTTGCCGACCGTAAACTCTTCTTGGACCAGGAATTCCCCTTCCATAACGGGAATTCGCCAGTAGCGACGGTTTCCAATCAGCTTGCTTGCTTGATAGCCGTCTCCGAAGTAACGCAGCTTTCCTCCGATTCCGAGCGTGCTGAGGTTCTCCATTTGTCCTGCAAGTTCCGGCAACTCTCCGTCGTAGCAGGCAGAGGTCGCAGACGTCATAATCGCCTGACCGATCCGCTTAATCAACTGTTTCTCCAGTTCTTCTTTGGACATTGCAAAAAAAAGACAGTCTAAGCCGAACCTACCGTCCGGAGAATTAGGCGTCTCTCCCTCGATCCCGGCTTCAAGGCCACAACCGATCACTGAAGTAGCAAAACCAGTGGCGGCCAAAGCGGCATGACGAGCCCAGGTTTCGTTGACTGCTGTGACCGTCACCCGGGCGCAGCGCATCGTAAAGGCTTCGGCAAAGGTTTCCTCAATCTCTACCCCGTTTAAATACATGGGATCACCTCCGAGCGGGCGACATAGTCTTCTTCGACCGGAAAATTGGACAAGGCCACCGTATAGTAGTTCGAAAAATTATCCGCCAGGTCGGCAGGCAATCTGGTATCTCCTTCCGGATTGACATAGAGCGTCCGTCCCGGGCGATCCCTGAGAACCTCTCCGTCACGCACAATCAGCTCTCCGTCTTTTAACACAAACGCCGGTCGGGAAAACATCGCTTGTTTGTCGGCTTGCAGACGGTAAACCGCAACATCAGCCTGAGCACCTTCTCCCAGATGCCCTTTATGGTGCAGCCCCAGGGCTTTGGCCTGACCGGCCCGGGTAATTATGGCAATCTCTGCGAGAGTGTATTCCCGGTTAATTTCTATCAGATAGGTATAACGCCGGGCTTTCGGGTGTAATTTCCCAAGCCAATCCCGGCGGTAATCCGCATCCATAAGCAGACGGATAATCTCAGGGTAGGCAGTAAAAGGTCCTGCGTTAGGATGATCCGTCGTCAGGAAAATCTGCCAGGGGTTTTTCACCAATAAGAGAAGTTCCAGACCAATCGACCATTGGATAGCATTCACCAAATTGTCCGGACGGTAGGTTAGCGAAACGATCCCGGACCCCGTCTCCATCTCAATGTCAGAGTTTCCCCATTTGCTTCCTGTCAGCCGGTGCAGATTAAATTGTACGGGAGCATCCGCCGTCATCGTCGTGGCCGGGCCGAAAACAATTTGCCCGGCATCACAGGTGAATTCCGGATGCCGGTTGAGATACTCCGCAATTTGGGGGGCAGCCGATTTAATGCCCCCCCGTTCAGTGCTGCCATAGGCGTGAAACTGCAAGTGCGTAAAATGGACACGGTGGCCTTCAAGGGTACGCATCGTTTCCAGCGTCGTTTGGACATTGCCCGGTTCTCCGAGGTGGTTGGCATGCAGATGCAAAGGATGGGGCAGACGCAGTCCCTCCACCGCCTCGACAAGTTCAAGCATGATCTGCCGCGGCGTTACGCCAAAGGGGGGAACAGGGGAGTCTAAGCCGGTCGCTCCCTGGCCCCATTTCCAGCTTTCAACTCCTCCCGGGTTGACCGCTTTCACGGCATACCCTTTACTGCTCCTTAAAAGCCAGGCCACAAGGGTGCTCAGCCTCTCTTTGCGCCCCCGGGAATCCGGTTCACTGAGGATTTTCATCATCATATAATTATTGCCCATTAGGGTATAAAAACCTTTATCAAGCAGAGGGGTATCCAGAAGTTCCTCATGGGCCTGCCGAGCCTTCAGAGGCGGCACCGCCGCTTCAAAAATAGTTGTATACCCTAATCCCGCATAGAGATAGCCGGTCAGGAACGTGCTCGGAACCGTGTATCCCGTGCCGCTGCGTGTGGCTGGTGTCCTGGCTCGAAAATGCTCATAATGGTCTTCCGGAAACATAATCCGGGCGCTGTTT